>NZ_JASERH010000096.1:0-22111 GCF_030766975.1 Streptomyces sp. KL116D
CCCCGGCTCCCGCGCGTCCGTCGGCCCCGCGCGGCCGGGGCACCCGCCCGGTGCGGGCCGCGGGCAGGGCGTGCTGCGCGGCGTGGTGGGCGAGGAGCACGCGCCGGTGCCGGGACAGCGAGGTGGGCAGCGTCAGATAGGCCAGGCGCACGAGAGCGGTGTACTGCTCGACGAGTGCGGCCTCGGTGGTGTCGGCGGCTATCCGGGTGCGGGGCGTCGGCCGGGAGGGGCGGAGAGACGGCACGGGCGGGTCCTTCGCGTCGGTGGCTGGACGAGCTGTCGCAACGCAAACGACGGCCCGGCGCCGGGGTCACCCGGACGGCCCAACCGGGCGACGGCGGAAGGGGTCCGCACCACCCTCGGGAACCGCACCGACGGAACTTTTCCATCACTGATTGAAAAGTGTGGAGGGCGGTGCTCTCATGTGGCGCATGGCCACCGACTCCACCCGGGCGGCACTGCTCGACGCCGCGGAACGGCTCTTCCTCGCGCAGGGCTATGAGCAGGTGTCGGTGCGTGCGGTGAACGCGGCGGCGGGCATGAACCCGGCCGCCGTCCACTACCACTTCGGCACCAAGGAGGACCTGGTCGCCGCCCTGCTGCAACAGCGTCTCGGCCCCCTGTGGGCGGAGCCGCTCGCGGCGGTGGAGCGGCGTGCCCGGAGCGGACGGCCGCCGGGCGTCACGGAGTTGACGGAGGTCCTGGTGCGGCCTCTCGACGAACTGACCCGGCAGCCGCACGGCAGGATGCTCGTCCACCTGCTCGCCCGGCTCGTCCTGCGCGGCCGTCGACTGCCCTTCGACGACCGCTGGTTCCGGTTCGCGTCGTGGCGCGACCTGCTGGGCGCGGCCCGGCCCGACCTGTCCCGGCGGGAGATCGCGCATCGCTGGCGCATGGCGTTCGACCTGCTGCTCCAGCTCTACGGCGAACCGCAGGCGGCCACCGCCGAGTTGGGCCGCGTCCCGCGCCCGCCGGCGGAGTCGGTCGTCGCCTTCATCAGCGCGGGCCTCGGCGCCCGCTCCCCGGACGACGACAGCAGAGGAGCTGATCGCTCGTGACCGCAGCAGAACCCCATCCGGAGGAAACAGCCAAGGCACCGACCCCCGACCTGCTGGCCCCCGCCCGGCTCGGCCCGCTCACCCTGCGCAACCGCGTCATCAAGGCGGCCACCTTCGAAGGGGTCACGCACCACGGCATGGTCGGCGACGAGCTGATCGAGTACCACCGCCGCCCGGCCGCCGGCGGCATCGGCATGACGACCGTCGCCTACTGCGCCGTCGCCCCCGAAGGACGTACCGAGCGCCACCAGATCCACATGCGGCCCGAGGCGGTACCGGGACTGCGCCGCCTCACCGACGCCGTGCACGCCGAGGGCGCCGCGGTCTGCGCCCAGATCGGCCACGCGGGCCCGGTCGCTGACCCCGTCTCGAACCGCCTGCCCGCCCTCGCCCCCAGCCGCTACGTGAGCCGGGCCAGTCTGCGCGTCGCCAGGGCCGCCACCCCGGACGACATCGCCCGCATCACCCGCGACCACGCGCGGGCGGCGCGCACGGCCGTGGAGTCCGGGTTCGACGCGGTCGAGATCCACCTCGGCCACAACTACTTCGCCAGCTCCTTCCTCAGCCCGCGGCTCAACAAGCGGAAGGACGGCTACGGGGGTTCGCTCGCCAACCGGGCCAAGGTGGCCAGGGGAGTGGCGCGAGCGGTGCGTGACGAGGTCGGCGACGAGATCGCGATCACCGCCAAGCTCAACATGGACGACGGGGTGCCCGGCGGCTTCTGGCTCGACGAGAGCCTGCGGACCGCGGCCTGGCTGGAGGAGGACGGCAGCCTCGACGCCCTGGAGCTGACCGCGGGCAGCTCGCTGCTCAATCCGATGTACCTGTTCCGCGGCGGCGCGCCGGTCCGTGACTTCGCGGCGAACTTCCCCCAGCCGCTGCGGCTCGGCATCCGGCTGGTCGGCAACCGGTTCCTGCGCGCCTACCCGTACCAGGAGGCGTATCTGCTGGACTCCGCCCGCCAGTTCCGGGCCGCGCTCACGATGCCGCTGATCCTGCTCGGCGGGATCGCCGACCGCCGGACGGCCGAGCGGGCGATGGCCGAGGGCTTCGAGTTCGTCGCGATGGGGCGGGCCGTGCTGCGCGAGCCCGACCTGGTCGACCGGTTCGCCGCGGACCGGGCCGCCGGACGGGAGACGCACTCGCTGTGCATCCACTGCAACCGCTGCATGCCGACCATCTACTCGGGCACGCGCTGCGTCCTGGTGGAACCGGAACCGCTGCGCACGCGCCGCTGACGCTCGCGCCGGGCGGCCGGCTCAGGCGGTGCCACGGCGGATCCGGCGTCCGGTGATCCGGCGCGGTGCGATCGACACCCACAGGGTGCGGTCACCGCCGGCCCACGGCTCGGAGTGGGCCAGACGGTCGAGGGACCGGGCCGTGTCCGGGTCGGAGACGGTGCGGGCGACACCGACGACGAGCACGCTCCAGCCCTCGCTCAGCGCGTCGTCGATCTGGTCCACCTCGAAGGCGACCTCCTGGCCCGAGGCGCCGGTCAGCGCCGAGCCCGGCCGCGTACGGAAGGCGACGCCGCCCTCCGGCGTCACCGTGTAGTTGACCGGCAGCACCACCGGGCCCTGTGGCAGCTGGGCGGCGAGCCGGCCGACGCCGTGCGTGGCCAGCAGCGCACGGCACTGCTGCTCGGACAGCTCCAGGAACTCGGGGTCGCGGGCCTTGTCGGCGGTGCCGGGCGGTCTGGTGTACGTGCCGCCCTGCAGCTCGTCGAGACTGGTGTCCAGGGCGTCGGCCAACCGGAGGGCGAAGCCCGACCCGGGCTGGGCGGCCTGCCCCTCCACGTAGCGGACGTACGCGGCGGAGGCGCCGGTCCGCTCGGCGATGTCCTCCGCAGTGAGCCCGAGTTCCTGCCGTCGGGTGGCGATCCGGCGCCCGAAGTCGCTGTGCTGGACCGGTGTCGTCTCCGTCGGCTGCCGCGCCTCGGACATCGTCGTCTCCCTCGCTCGGTCACTCCTCTCGGATCGTCCGGTAGCCCGGTGCCGCCCGCAACCTCGTGCCGGGCGGCGGACGGCGCCGCCGGGGCCGGGGCGGCGGCCCGGTCAGGAGCGCGAGGGCGTTGCGCACGGCGACGCGTCCGGCGTGCCGGAACGCGCGTGCGTGGGAGTCCACGTCGTGCACGCCCATGGCGCGCAGGACGACGGCCACGGCCACCGGCCCGTCCAGCGCGCTCAGCTCGTCACGGATGCCGTCGGCGGCCGCGGCGCTGTACGCGGCCAGCTCGTCCGGGCCGACCCGACCGCGAAGACGCAGCTCGCTGTGCACCTCGAACGCGATGCCCTCCTCCCAGGGCTCGAAGTCCACGGTGATGTCGGCGAAGTCGGACGGGCAGCCGGCCTGGCGCACGTACCGGGCACGGACGTCGCGCAGCGGGTGCGTGGGGAAGGCGGCCTGGTGGTCCATCGCGTCACGGTAGCCCGGCCCCCGGGCCCGACGAGGTGCGCTCGTCACGGTCTGCGGGCAGAGTGAGGGAAGGTCTCTCGTGGAACGGGGCGATCGATGTTGTTCCGCAGCGAGTCCGCGGAGGACGGTGAGGAGCTGCTGGCCAAGCTCGGCGCGCTGACCGCCCGGGCGCGGGAGCTGGCGGAGACGCAGCGCTCCCGGGTGGAACTGGCCGTGGCGCTGCAGCACGGCATGCTGCCCCGGGACCTGCCCAGTGCGCCGGGCGTCCGGCTGGCCGTGGGCTACATGCCCGCCAACCACGGACTGAACGTCGGCGGCGACTGGTACGACGCCTTCACCATGGCGGACGGCCGCATCGGCCTGTCCATCGGGGACGTGCAGGGGCACAACATCCAGGCGGCGGCCTTCATGGGGCAGGTCCGCGTCGCGCTGCGGGCGCTGGCCTCCGTCACGGGCGATCCCGGAGAACTCCTCGCCCGCACCAACGACCTGCTGGTCTCCCTGGACTCGGACCTCTTCGCCACCTGCACGTTCCTGCGGCTCGATCCGGCCACCGGCACCCTGGAGTGCGCGCGGGCCGGCCACATCCCCCACATCTGGGCCACCGCCGACGGCCGCTCGGGCGTCGACGAGGGGGAGGGCGGCCCCCCGCTCGGCGTGCTGCACGGCGCCATGTACCCGGTCACCTGTCAGCGGCTCACCCTCGGCGGCGTCTTCGTGCTGCCGACCGACGGGGTGGTGGAGGGGCCGTCGCTGGACCTCGACGACGGTCTGCGCCAGGTGCGGCGGCTCGCCGAGGTCACCGCCGCCGCGGGCCTGGGCGTCGAGACGCTGGCCGGCGGGGTGATGAAACTGGCGGACTCGGTGGGGCACGAGGACGATGCCGCCGTCCTCGTCGTCGGCCACGACGGCGACACGTCCTGGCGGCGCACGCCCGGCGCCTGAGGTGCGGCGGGCGGTGCGGACGCACCCGGGCGGGGGCCTTCGTATGGCCGAGCCGGTCCGGCCGGTGTCTGATGGCTGTTGTGGTGGTGACTCGGCGGTCCCGGTGGTCCTTGGAGGTGACCCTCAAGGCGTTGGCCGTCGCCGCCTGCTACTACGTGGCCGGGCGCCTCGGGCTGCTGGGCCAGCTCGTCGTCGAGGGCGTGGTGGTCACGCCCATGTGGCCGCCGACCGGTGTCGCCGTCGCCTCCCTGCTGGTGTTCGGCGTCTGGGTGTGGCCGGGGATCGCCCTCGGTTCCCTGCTCGTCATCGCCTCGCTGACCACCCCCCAGATCACCGCGCTGGTGACCGTGGCGGGCAGCACGGCGGCACCGCTGTGCGCCTGTCTGCTGCTGCGCCGGGTGGGCTTCCGGCTGGACATCTCGCGGCTGCGCGACGGGCTCGCGCTGGTCTTCCTCGGCGGGTTCGGTTCGATGCTGATCGGCGCGACGGCGGGTGTCGCGCCGCAGGTGTGGAGCGGGGAGCTGGACGCGGGGCAGTTCTGGTCCGTGTGGCTGGCCTGGTGGGTCGGCGACACGATGGGCGTCCTGCTCGTCACCCCGCTGCTGCTCGTGCTGTTCCTCGGGGCGACGGGGCGCCTCTCGGGCCGGCGCTGGAAGGAGGCCGTGTGCCTGGGGCTCGCGGTCGTGCTGCTGGTCCCGCTGGCGGTGCTCAGCCCGACGAGCATGCTCTTCCTGGTCTTCCCCCTGCTGATCTGGGCCGCGCTCCGCTTCCAGCTGGCCGGGAGCATGCTGTGCGCGCTGTTCGCGTCGGTGCTCACCACGTTCGCCGCGAACACGCAGCGCGGCGCGTTCCTCGATCTGTCCGGCCTGGAAGTGATGGCCAAACTGCACGTGTTCAACGGCTCCGCCGCGCTGACGGCGCTGCTGCTGTCCTCGATGGTCACCGAACAGCGGGCCACCCGTCGGTCGGTGCAGCGCGCCTGCACGGAACTGGGGGAGGTCCTGGAGCACCTCGCCGCGGGCGAGAACCCGCTGGAGCTGCCCGGCAGGTCCACGCCCGCCGTCAGCGACGACAAGGCGCCGCCGTCGGCGCGGGACCGGCCGGTGTGACGACGCTCGGGCTCAGGAGGGCTGCCCGGCGGCCCGGTTGCGGCACGGGGCGCACTGCCCCCACCAGGTGATCTCTGCCTCGTCGACGGTGAAGCCCTTGTCCTGGATCGGGTCGAGGCAGGGTGCGGCGCCGACCGCGCAGTCCACGTCCTCGATCCGCCCGCAGGTGCGGCAGACCAGGTGGTGGTGGTTGTCGCCGACCCGCAGTTCGAAGCGGGCGGGGGAGCCCGCCGGTTCGATGCACCGGATCAGATGGGCCCGGGTCAGGTCGTCCAGCACGTTGTACAGCCCCTGGCGGGACAGGGTGCCCGAGCCGCCTTCGGTCCCCGCGATGTGCTCCTCCAGGTCGGCCGCGGTCGCGTGCGGCCGTCCCTGCAGCGCGGTCAGGACCGCGCGCCGCTGTGCCGTGCTGCGCAGGCCCGTGCGCCTGAGCAGGTCGCCCGCCGACTGTTCCATGTCGAGCAGTATCTCCTTCGCGTGGATCAGTGCGCGGTCTCGGCCGCGTGGCAGGTGTGGCAGACCACGCGGCGGGCCGTGCGGGGGCCGGTCGTGCGGCCCATGCCGTTGGCCCGCTGGACGTGCGCGGCGAGCACCCGGGCGTGGTCGTGGCACGTGGCCAGACCGCAGCGGGTGCAGATGCCGATGCCGACGGTGTCCGGACGGTTTTCCTGGATGCAGTCGTAGCAAGCCATGTGAGGGGCCTCCGTGGAGAGAGTCGCCAGAGGTGGCAGGCGTCACCGGCTGCACTGATGTTGACCTCGGTGTCTTCCACGGTAAGAGCCAGATTGGACTGAGTCAATTCTGGCCGTTCGTGGCCGCCACTGACCGTCGGCGGCCGTCGTGCGGGGGCCGTGCGCGCCGGTTATGGTGGCCGAGCGCTGCAACGGAGAGCCACATGGGACCTGCGGAGAAGCCGGACATCGGCCTTGAAGAGCGGCTGCGGCTCAATGGGATGGGCACCTTCGACTGGGATCTGACGGGCGGCGGGCTGAGCGTCGACGCGAACGGCCTCGACGTGCTCGACGTGCGGACCGACGAGTTCCGCGGCACGGCGGCCTCCCTCAGACGACGGATCCCACCCGAGGAGGCCGTGCGCATCGCCGCGTCCGTGAACGAGGCGATCGCCTCCGGAGCCGACTCGTACGGCGTCTACTTCCAGGTGCGGCGGCGCGACGGCACGATGCGCCTGAGCCACGCCTCCGGCCGGATCCTGCGCGACCCCGAGGGCCGCGCCGACCGGGTCATCGGGATCCTGCGCGCCTCCCCGAACGAACCCGCCGAACTCGCCGGCCTCGACGCCGTCGACGTGAAGCGCCGCCGGGTCGCCCTGATGGTGCAGGGCACGACCGAGGCGCTGTCCCGCGCCGTCACCGTCGACGACGTCGTGGCGGTGCTGTCGGGCGCGAGCGGACTCGACCGGTTCGCCGCGGACGGCCTCGTGCTGGGACTCGTCGAGGGCGAGGACCTGAAACTGATCGCCCTGGTCGGCCAGTCGATGCAGGCCCTGGACGAACTCAAGCTGCACCAGATCGACGACTCGCTGCCGCTGGCCGACGTCGTCATGACCCGCAAGCCCCGCTTCGTGGGATCCCTGCCCGACCTCGTCCACCGGTTCACCCGGCTGCGCCCCTACATCGACCTGCTCAAGCTGGACTCCGCGGCGTTCCTGCCGCTGGTCGCGCAGGACCGCGCGATCGGCGCCCTCGCCCTCTTCTACCGCGGGCGCACGGAGTTCACCGACGCCGACCGCAATCTGTGCATCGGGCTCTCCGGCATCGTCGCCCAGTCCCTGCAGCGCGCCATCCTCTTCGACGAGGAGCGCGACCTGGCCAAGAACCTCCAGGCCACGATGTTGCCCAAGCACATCCCCGAAGTGGCGGACACCGAGATCGCGGTCCGCTACCACGCCGCCTGGGGCGGGCGCGAGGTCGGCGGCGACTTCTACGACGTCATCGCGCTGCCCCGAGGGCGCATCGGCGTCGTCGTCGGTGACGTCCAGGGACACGACACCCACGCCGCCGCGATCATGGGTCAGCTGCGCATCGCCCTCAGGGCGTTCGCCGGCGAAGGGCACCCGCCCGCAACGGTCCTCTCACGGGCCTCCCGCTTCCTGGCGGAGCTCGACACGGAGCGGTTCGCCACCTGCACGTACGCGCAGTTCGACCCGGCCACCGGCATCGTCCGCGCGGTCCGGGCCGGCCATCTGCCGCCGCTCGTCCGGCACGTCGACGGCCGCGTCGGCATTCCCCGCCTGCGCGGCGGACTGCCGCTGGGCCTGGCCACCGAGTTCGACATGGAGGACTTCCCCGAGGCCCGCCTCGACCTGATCCCGGGCGAGACGCTCGTGCTGTGCACCGACGGCCTCGTCGAAGAGCCGGGCCTCGACCTGGACGCCGGCCTTGAGGCCCTGTCCGGCGCGCTGAGCACCGGACCGGAGACCGCCGAGGAGGTCGCCGACCACCTGTCGCACTCGCTGTGGGAGAAGTGGGGCAGCGGTGACGACGTGGCGCTGCTGGTGCTGCGCCGCGTACCCGACCCGGGAACCCCACAGGCGCCCCGCATCCACCGCTACGTCCACCAGGCGGACCCGGAGGGCCTGGCGGACGCCCGGGCCGCGCTGCGCGAGCACCTCGCCGCCTGGGGCCTGGGCGGGATGGCCGACGACGTGGAGGTCGCCGCCGGCGAACTGCTCGGGAACGCCCTCGTGCACACCGAGGGCGGAGCCGTCCTCACGCTGGAGGTGCTCACCGGACCGCCGCGTGCCGTGCGCCTGTGGGTCAAGGACCGCTCCAGCGACCGCCCCCACCGCCGCTCGCCGGGCGAGACGGCGACCTCGGGCCGTGGCATGGTCCTGGTGGAAGCGCTCGCGTCGCGCTGGGGCGTCGAGCCGCGGGGCGAGGGCAAGGCGGTGTGGTGCGACTTCGTCGTGCCGTGACCGGGCCGGCGGCCGCGCCGGGCCAGGAATCTCCGCGCCCCCGCGAGCGTTGTCCGTCCGGGCGGGAATCCGCCGTCCCCAAGGTACGCAGGGAGCGTGGCATGACACAGACAACCGAGAAGGCCGTCCTGGCGGGAGGGTGCTTCTGGGGGATGCAGGACCTGATCCGCAAGCAGCCCGGGGTGGTGTCCACGCGCGTGGGCTACTCGGGCGGAGACACTCCGAACGCCACGTACCGCAATCACGGCGACCACGCCGAGGCGATCGAGATCGTCTTCGACCCGTCGGTCACCAGCTACCGCGACGTCCTGGCGTTCTTCTTCCAGATCCACGACCCGACCACGCGCGACCGCCAGGGCAACGACATCGGGCGCAGCTACCGCTCGGCGATCTACTACGCCGACGCGGCGCAGCAGGCCACCGCCGTGGACACCATCGCGGACGTCGAGGCCAGCGGCCTGTGGCCCGGCAAGGTCGTCACCGAGGTGGAGCCGCTCGGCGACTTCTGGGAGGCCGAGCCCGAGCACCAGGACTACCTGGAGCGCTACCCGAACGGCTACACCTGCCACTTCCCCCGCCCGAACTGGAAGCTGCCCAAGCGGGCGGTCCCGGCCGCGGAGTGAGGTGAGACCTGCGGAGCACCGGGACCGGTTCCCGGGCTCCGACGGGTGCGCCGCCCCTCCTCAGGGACGGCTCAGGTGGACTCCCGCACGACCAGCCGGGGCGGGAAGACCAGCGACGTCGGCTCCGTCCGCTCGCCCGTGATGTGCTCCTGGAGGATGCGGGCCATCGCCGCGGCCATCTCCTCGACGGGCTGGCGCACCGTGGTCAGCGGCGGCGCGCAGGTGATCGCGACGCTGGAGTCGTCGAAGCCGACGACCGCCACGTCCTGCGGCACCCGCCGCCCCCGCTCGCGCAGCACCTGGACGACGCCCTGCGCCATCAGGTCGTTCGCCGCGAACACCGCGTCAAGGTCCGGGTGGGCGTCCAGCAGCGAGGTCATCGCCGCGGCCCCGCTGGCAAGGGTGAACCCGCCCTCGGCCACGGGGATCCGGGCCACTCCGGCCTGCCGCATCGCGTCCCGGAAACCGTCCAGGCGCTGCTGTCCCGCCGGCACGTCCAGCGGGCCCGACACGGTCGCCACCCGGCGGCGGCCGCGGTCCAGCAGGTGCCGGGCCGCCAGCGCACCGCCTTCCGCGTGGTCGAGGTCCACGTGGCTGACGGCGGCCGGCGCGGCGGGCCGGGCGAAGCACACGGCGGGCAGCCGCTCCTCACCGAGCAGGGCGGGCAGCGGATCCTGGGCGTGCGTGGAGACGACGAGCGCGCCGTCCGCCCGGCCCTGCCGCAGATAGTCCAGCACCTCGGTCCGCGCCTCGGGCGACTCGGCGAACATCAGCACCGGGTGGATCGACCGCGTGCGGAGATACCCCACGACCCCGCTCACGATCCGGCCGAAGAACGGGTCCGCGAAGACCCGCGCCGCGAAGGCGTGCGGCGCGTCCTCGCTCTCCTCGCCCGCGCCGGACACCACCAGGGCGACCGTCTCCGCCCGCCGTGTGACGAGGGACCGCGCGGCCCGGTTGGGCGTGTAGCCGGTGCGCCGGATCGCCTCGCGCACGGTGTCGCGGATGGCCGGGTCCACGCTGGGGACGTCGTTGATCACCCGGGACACGGTGGCCCGCGAGACCCCCGCCTCACGGGCGACGTCCTCCAGCGTCAAGGACTGTCGTTGCATGAACGCAGCCTAACCGCGCCGCCAGTCGGAGAGTAGAGCGCTCTCTCACAGCGGATCTTCCGGCTGTACGCGGAGTGCGGCGGTCAGCGGCAGATCACCGGCCGACCGGCCCGCGTGCACGGTGAACACGCCGGGCTCGACCGCCCACGCCCGGTCGGCCACGCTCCAGTGCCGCAGCGCACGGGCGGGCACGCGCACGGTGACCCGCACCGTCTCACCGGGCGCCGCGGTCACGGCCGCGTACCCGGCCAGCCAGCGCACCGGACGCTCCACGGCCGAGGCGTCCCGCGAGAGGTACACCTGGACGACCTCGCGGCCGGTGCGCCGCCCCCGGTTGCGGACCTGCACCGTCACCGTGAAGTCGGCGCCTGCGGCGAGGAGCCCGGGACCGTCGACGCTCTCGTACGACCAGGCGGTGTAGCCCAGACCGTGGCCGAACCAGTACGCGGGTGCGCGACCGGCACGGAGCCAGGCGCGGTGTCCGACGTGCAGGCCCTCCGCGTAGGGGAGGACGTCGTCGACCGGCCGCGTGGCGCTGACCGGGACGTCCGCCAGACGTGCGCCCCAGGTGGTGGGGAGCCGGCCGCCTGGTTCGGTGTCGCCCAGCAGCATCGCGGCCAGGGCGTCGCCGCCCTCCTGGCCCGGCAGCCAGGTGAGCAGCACCGCGTTCACCGCCTCCCGCCAGGGCAGTTCGACGGGGCCGCCGGAGTTGACCACGACGACGGTTCTGGGGTTGACCGCGGCCACCGCGCGGACCAGCGCGTCCTGGTGGCCGGGCAGGGCCAGGCCGGCGCGGTCGCGGCCCTCCGACTCGTCGCTGTCGGTGGTGCCGACGACGACCACGGCGGCGTCGGCGTGGCGGGCCGCGGTGACGGCCTCGGCGATCGCCGCCTCGGCCGCACGCGGGGGCGGGGCGGCGGTCAGGACGGTGGCGCGCCCGGTGCCGGCCGCGAGTTGGCGGCGGGCGACGACCTGCACGGGGCGACCGGCCGTCAGGTGGGCGGGTGCCGTCGGGCCCGGCGGGTCGACGTGGATGACGGCCGGGTCGTCGGTGCGGCGCGGGACGTCGTCGTCGATCAGCACGCGGCCGTCGACGCTGAGCGTCAGCCGGCCGAAACCGGCGACGCCGAAGAGCCACTCGCCGCCGGTCGGCGGGGTGAGCAGCGTGCTGAGTTCCACGGTGTGGGCGCCGGGCGGCAGCGGAGGTTCGAGCAGCCGTCCGGTGAGGCGGTGCTCGCCGCAGAGTTCGCGCCCCGCCCGGTCGAGGACCCGCAGCAGCACTCCGGGCTCGCCGGTGCGCGGATCTGCGCAGTGCCGGATGTCCAGGGGCGCGGGCCCGGCCGGCAGATCGGGGCCGGGGGAGTGGACGACGCGGACCCCGTCGCCGAGCCGGGCCCGGATCGCGTCGAGCGGCGTCACGACCCGGTCGGGGAAGACGCCCGCGCTGCCGCCGCCCTGCACGCGCGGCCGGTCGGCATGCGCGCCGATCACCGCGAGGGACGTCAACTCGGCCTCGCGCAGCGGGAGTACGCCGTCGTTGGCGAGCAGGACCGCGCCCGCCGCCGCGGCCCTGCGCAGCAGCCCGCGGGCGATGCCGGGGCGCGGACGGGCCCGCGGAGGCCGGGGGGCCGGTCCGAGCGCGCCGACGCGGCGCGCCAGCAACAGCAGCCGGCGGACCTTGTCGTCGAGCGCGGCCTGCGGGACCAGCCCGTCCCGCACGGCCGCGACGAGTTCGTCGTCCCACGGGCCGCCGGGACCCGGCATCGCCAGGTCGAGCCCGCCCCGCGCCGTGTCCACCGCGGTACGCAGCGCACCCCAGTCGGAGAGCACCACGCCGTCGAACCCCCACTCGCCCTTGACGATGTCGGTGAGCAGGGGACTGGCGGTCATCGAGGCGCCGTTGACGCGGTTGTAGCCGGCCATCACCGCCCGGACGCCCGCGTCGACGGCCACCTCGAACGGCAGGAGGTACACCTCCCGCAGCGTGCGTTCGTCGACGCGGACGTCCACGGTCAGCCGTCCGGTCTCCGAGTCGTTCGCCACGAGGTGCTTGGCCGTGGCGGCGACGCCCGCGCGCTGCAGTCCGCGCACGAGCGCCGCCCCGGTCCTGGCGACGAGCTCCGGATCCTCGGCGAAGCACTCGAAGTGCCGGCCTCCCAGCGGGGAGCGGTGGAGGTTGAGGTTGGGCGCGAGCACCAGGTGCACTCCCTTGGCCCGTGCCTCCCGGGCGAGCAACCGGCCCAACTCCTCGACCAGTTGCTCGTCCCAGCTCGCCGCGAGCGCCGACGCCGACGGCAGCAGCACCGAGGTGTTCCGCTCGTCCCACGCCTCGCCGCGCACCCCCGCCGGCCCGTCCGAGGTCACCACCTCGCCCAGGCCGACGGCCGGTTCGGCGCGGGTGCGCCAGGTCGTCCCGCCGGTGACCAGCCGGACCTTCTGCGCCGTGTCGAGCTTGTCGACCAGCCGGGCGAGCTCCGCGTCGCTCATTCCCCCCGCCCTTCCGTTCCTTGATGACCTGTTACTGATAGATGCCAAACTCGTGGAGCGAGTAGCCGTAGCCGGTGCCGCGGACGGTGCCGGCGACCCGGACGTAGCGGCCGCTGCCGGTCACGTCGAAGTCGTCGATGCCGCCGTTGCCGTCGGTGACCTCGCGGACGGTCCGCCAGTTCTGACCGTCGTCGGAGGTCTGCACGGTGTACGCCTTCGCGTACGAGGTCTCCCAGTCGAGCTGGACGTGCCGGAACGACTGGCGGGAACCGAGGTCGACCTGGAGCCACTGCGGATCGCTCCAGTCGCTGGCCCAGCGGGTGTCGTGGTTGCCGTCGACGGCCTTGGCCGCCGTGCACGGGCAGCCGCCGTAGTCGCTGGTCTGCTCGGAGGAGGCGGTGGCGGTCCTGCCGACGGCGATGTTCGTGCCGTCGACCGGCGGCGGCACGACGCGCACGGAGCGGGTCTCCACGCCCACGTTGCCCTTGCCGTCGGTGACCTTGACGTAGACCTTCCACACCCCTGGCTTGTCCGGGGCGGTGAAGCGGAGCTTGCCTGAGCCCTCGTCGGTGAACGGGACCGGGACGAGCTGCTTGCTCTGGTCGATGTAGTTGCTGTTGGTCAGGACCTCGTAGGTCAGCGGGTCGCCGTCGGGGTCGGTGGCCCGGGTGGTGACGGTGACAGCGCGGCCCGCGGGGACCTTGGAGGGGTCGCCGTCGACGGCCATGGAGGAGATGACGGGCGGGGTGTTGTCCCCCGAGGTGTCCGCCCCGTAGGCCTTCTTCACCGCGTAGTACGACAGCCGCTTCTCGCCCGCGGGCAGCAGGTTGAACCAGATGCCGCCGAAGTCGTACTCGGTGCCGTAGTGGAACATCGTCGCGCCCAGGGCGACGCCCCGGTGTCCGGTGACGCAGCCCCATGCCTTGGTGTAGCCCTCGGCCTTGGCCCGGTCGGTGGGTTCCTCCGGCACCCCGTTGGCGTCGTCGGGCACCTCCCACTCCCCGGCGGGTCCCGTCTCGGTGACGATGTACGGCTTGTCGTAACCGCCCTGCTCCCAGGCCGACTTGACGTCGCACACGGCGTTGTAGGAGTTGACGGCGTACAGGTCGAGGTCGGGGGCGTTCTTCTTGTAGTAGGGCCAGGCGCCGACCCAGGCGTCGGTCGAGGTGACGGGATGGTTCGGGTCGACGGCGTGGATCTTCTTGGTGACGTCGTTGACGAAGGTCGTGTAGGCGTCGCGCTGGCGCTCCAGCTCGTCGCCGCTGTAGCAGTTCTGCAGGCCGAGGACGGACTCGTTGCCGACGTTCCACATCAGGACGCCGGGGTTGTCCTTGTAGGTGTCGACCCACTTCGGGAACTCTTCGAGCATCTGGTTCTTGTACGCGGTGTCCGTCAGGTAGTTCACACAGCCACCGCTGCCGGGGCCGCCGCCGGGCTGCAGCCAGAAGCCGGCGATGACCTTGATCCCGTGGGCGG
The DNA here is from genome assembly GCF_030766975.1 of Streptomyces sp. KL116D. Lineage (NCBI taxonomy): Bacteria > Bacillati > Actinomycetota > Actinomycetes > Kitasatosporales > Streptomycetaceae > Streptomyces > Streptomyces sp. KL116D. The sequence continues at coordinate 14,161 of NZ_JASERH010000096.1, forward strand.
CGGCGGAGTCGAAGAGCGGCTTGCTCGACGCGTCGGTGCCCCAGGTGCGGATCGTGTTGACGCCCATGGACTTCAGATCCGGCAGGTACCGGTCGGCGTCGGCCACGGACGGGCCCCACGTCAGGCCCTTGACCTGGTACGGGGAGCCGTTGACCTGGAGCTGCCAGTTGCCCTGGGAGCCGGTCACCTTCACCACGTCGCCCGCGGCGTGGGCCTGTGGTGCGGGCAGGGCGAGGAAGCCGGCCGCCAGCGCGCCGGCGGCGAGGGGTGCGGCGAGGCGTCGTGGTCTGCGGTCGACGGGACGGGTGGGACGCATGCGGGTGCCTCCAGTGGGGGGCGTGCGGAGGGGAAGGGGGCGGGCGGCGGTCGGCGGACCGCCGCCCGTGGCGCTGTTCGTCCGGCGGTTCGGGCGGGTCAGGGCAGTCGGTAGTCCGCGTCGAGGACCGCGCCCTCCTCGGGGTGGTTCTGGTCGTAGCCGCGGGCGTCGCACTGCAGCCCGCCCACGAGGCAGTGGTCGACCATCGCCTTGAGCGTCCGGTCGTCCCACGCGTTGAAGAAGTCGTAGTGGAACGAGTAGCTCGGACCGCTGGCCAGCCGCAGCCGTGACAGGTCACCGTTGACGGGGAACGCCATCTTGAACTCGACCATCGGCAGCGCGACCGGGTGGCTGGTCGGGCAGACGTTGTCGTTCGTGCCCTGCTTGACCACGGGATAGGCCATGTGGCTCTTGTGGTCGGGGGTGTCCAGGTACCGGCCGTCCCAGCAACTCGGGGCCTGGAAGCGGATGTTGACCTGGGTGTCGGGCGTCGTCGGGCAGTCCTTGGGGAAGTCGACGTTGAAGTAGCTCGTGCCGCACTCCCAGCCCTCGACGAAGCCCGGGTGGTCGCGGAACTCCTGCGCGCTCTGCATCGGACTGCCGACGACGAACCGCAGCCCCTTGGGGAAGGGCCGCACGCTGGTGTAGTCGGTGACCGCGGCCTTGTAGTAGATCGTCTGGGTGCCGACGGGCAGGACGGGCTGGTCGCCGTTGAGCATCGTCGGCATCCAGTAGCCGGACTTGTCGCCCGGGGCGAGGCACTTCGTGCCGCCGGCGTCCAGTGAATCGGTCGTGCTGGCGGCGTCCGTGGTGGTGTTGCCCATGAACGTGTGGTCGTGGGACTTCCCGGCCTGCCCCGGATAGACGATGGGGTCGTCCGGTTTGGTGTGCGAGACGGAGCACTGGGCCTGGAACTCGTGGAAGTAGCGGTGCGGGGGTGTCTTCGTGGACGGCTCGACGCCGGTGACCGGCGGGTTCGCCGGAATGTAGCCGTCGCCGTCCGCGTCCTCGGCGGCGGCCACGGTGGACGCTGCCATCGTGTGGCCCTGGTGGGCGGTGGAGTGGGCGGGTTGCTGTTCCGCCGGAGGCTCGGCGGCGCCGGCGGTGAGGGCGGCGCCGCCGAGGCCGAGCGTGGTCGCGACGAGTGCGCCGGATATCAGCACCCCGGAGAGGACTTTCGATCTCCGTGCCATGGAGACCTCCTGCCGTGTCGGTACGACGTGTGGTGGGGGTTCGGGAGGGCGGCAAGAGGGGCGCCGCCCCGTGGAACAGGTCGTGCACGGAATCTGAGAGAGCGCTCTCTCACGACCGGGAGTGTTCTCGCTCCGACGGGACAGTGTCAAGACAAGTGAACGCAGTGGATGCAGGAGTCGAAACGCGCCGCATCCGTTCCCCGGACCGGCCGATGCCCCGTCCATCGCCTTTCACCTGGGCGGACTTGGCCCGCCGTGCCGATCGGCCGGGGAAGTTCGCGGACAGCCACCGTCGTTCAGTTCTTGAATCTGCCGAAGATCGTCGAGAGGTCGGCGATGAGTCCTGGAGCGGCATCCGGTCTGTCCTTGCGACAGGAGACGCGCCGCACCCGAGGAGGGCGTCATGACCGCCACGTACACCTACGACATCTTCTCCAGCCTCGACGGCTTCGGCGCCGCCGGCGGCGACTGGACCGGCTACTGGGGCAAGCAGGGCCCCGAGCTCCTCGACCACCGCCTCGCCCTGTACGAGGAGGAGCAGCGGATGGTCTTCGGGGCCCACACGTACCGGGCGTTCGCGCAGATGCTGGCGTCGAGCACCGCGGAGTCGGAGGTGCGGGACCCCTGGGTCACGCGCATGCGGAGCCTGCCGGCGACGGTCGTGTCGACCACGCTGCAGGGTCCCCTCGACTGGCCGGACGCGAAGGTCGCGCACGGGGACGCCGTGGACGTCGTCGCGCGGCTCAAGAAGGAGTCCGACGTGCCGCTGCGCTCGCACGGCAGTCTGTCGATGAACCGGGCACTGATGGCGGCCGGCCTCGTCGACCGCGTCCAGGTGACCCTCTTTCCGGTGATCACCGGCCGGACCGGTCTGGAGCCGATCTTCCAGGGAGCGGCCGACTTCGACCTCGAACTCCTCGAGCACCACACGCTCGACGGCGACATCCAGGAACTCGTCTACCGGCCTTCCTTGCACGGCTGAAGGGACGAAGGTCCCGTCAGGCCCGTCCGGTAACGAGAGGCTCAGGTAATTCACCCGATTGTGTTGGGGTTGTGTGAGGGGGGTGACCGTTCGGGGCGACTGTTCGGATGATCTCCTGCGACGCGTCCCGTGCGGCTAGCAACGGTGTATGACCCCTCACCCGTTGCTGCGCCTGGTGTCCGAGGAGTTCCGCCAGCAGCACGCGTTCGTCTACGCCGTGCTGCCCGGGCTGCTGTTCTCCGAGGCCGTACCCGGCGCCCGGATGCTGGTGCGACTGGCAGAACGGGGGGAGCGGTGCGTGCGGGAGTTCCTCCACGACGCCTGGGAGGACACGGCGCGTGAACTGGCCTGCCGGTCCCGGTCGCCGGGCGAGCTGTCCGGGCGGCTGGCCGGGGCCGGGCTGGTGCTCGTGACCCTGCCGTCCTGGCACGGCCGGGAGAGCTTCGCCCTGGTCGCCGACCACGCGGACGGGGTGCGCTACCTGGTGGCGGAGCCCCAGGCCGACCTCACCGGCCCCCGCAGTGTGGGCCTGCACGAGCCGACGGCGGACGGCGCGATCTTCCTGCGGGGGCACATCATCCCCGGTGAGGCCGCCTTCCTCGCCGCCGCGAGCGCCCTGCTGCCGCCCGCGGACGTCCCGCTCGAACCGGGGACGGGCGCCGCCGGCGACCCGCAGCGCCCGACGGCACGCCAGCGCAGCGTACGGCGGTGGTGGCACGGGACCTGACGGCAGCCGCTCCACCGCTGTCCGCTCCACCGCTGTCCGTTCCACCGGCATCCCTTCCGCCCGCTCACGATGAGTTCTCGTCCTCGGTCCGGTCTTCCCTGTGAGACACCGGTTCGACGAAGGAGGACGGAGCCGTGACGGGTGATGTGTGGCCGCTGGTGCATGCCGAGCGGGCGGCGCTGATCGACGACCTTGCCGGGCTCGACGAGGCGCGGTGGGACACGCCGTCACTGTGCGACGGGTGGACCGTGCACGACGTGGTCGCCCACCTCGTGCACTCGGCCAGGTCGACCCGCACGGGTTTCGTCGTCGACCTGGTCCGGGCGCGGTTCGACTTCGACCGGCAGAACGCGCGGGGCGTGGCGCGCGAGCGGGCCGGCACGGCGGAGGAGACCTTGGAGCGGCTGCGCCGGGCCGCCCCGCGGACCTCGACCCCGCCGGCCCCGCTCGACAGCCGGCTCGTGGAGGAAGTGATCCACGGCGAGGACATCCGCCGGCCCCTGGGCATCGCCCGCGCCTATCCGCGGAGGCGGTGGTGCGGGCCCTGCGGCTCCAGGCGCGCACCCCGGAGTCGTTCGGCGGCGCCAAGGAACTGCTGGGCCGGGTCAGGCTCACCGCGACGGACGCCGACCTGACGCTCGGCGACGGGCCCGGGGCGACCGGCCCCGTACTCGACCTGCTCCTGGCCGTCTCCGGGCGCCGGGTGGCTCTGGAGGGACTCGATGGGCCGGGCGCCGCCGTGCTGGCGGCACGGTCGTGACCGGAGGGCACGGAGGGGCGCGGAGGTGTCAGGGGGTCAGGGTGCGGGGGCGGTGGGGCTGAGCCAGACCGCCGCGAGCGGTGGCAGGCGGAGGGTGACCGATGAGGGGAAGCCCTGGTGGGCGACGGGCTCCTGGGGTCTGGCCTCTTCGTTGCCGACGCCGCTGCCGCCGTAGCGCGCCGCATCGGTGTTCAGGACCTCGCGCCAGGTGCCCGCGGCACCGGACGGGACACCGAGCCGGTAGGCGTCGCGGACCACGGGGGCGAAGTTGACGACGACCAGCAGCGGATCGCCGTCGGCGGGGTGGCGCAGGAACGCGAGGACGTTGTCGTCGGCGGCGTCCGCCGCCACCCAGGTGAACCCGGCCGGATCGCCGTCCCGCTCCCACAGGGCGGGGTCGGCCGTGTAGCGGTGGTTGAGGTCCGCCACCAGGCGCTGGATCCCGCGGTGGTCCTCGTGTGCCGGATGCCCCGGGTCGAGCACCCACCACTGGGGCCCCTCGGCCTCCGACCATTCGGCGCCCTGCGCGAACTCCTGCCCCATGAACAGCAGCTTCTTGCCGGGATGCGCCCACATGAAGCCCAGGTACGCGCGCTGGTTCGCGCGCTGCTGCCACCAGTCGCCGGGCATCTTCGACACCAGTGACCGCTTGCCGTGCACGACCTCGTCGTGGGAGACCGGCAGGACGTAGTTCTCGCTGTACGCGTAGACCATCGAGAACGTCATCTCGTGGTGGTGGTACGCGCGGTGGACCGGGTCGTGCGCCATGTAGGCGAGGGAGTCGTGGGACCAGCCCATGTTCCACTTCAGGCCGAACCCCAGTCCGCCGAGGCCGCCCGCCGCCGGCTGGTCCGTCGGCCGGGTCACGCCGTCCCAGGCCGTCGACTCCTCCGCGACGGTGACGACGCCCGGACAGCGCCGGTACAGCGTGGAGTTCATCTCCTGAAGGAAGGCGACGGCGTCGAGGTTCTCGCGCCCGCCGTGCTGGTTCGGGGTCCACTGCCCCTCTTCGCGCGAGTAGTCCAGGTAGAGCATGGACGCCACCGCGTCGACCCGCAGGCCGTCGATGTGGAACTCCTCGCACCAGTAGACGGCGTTGGCGACGAGGAAGTTGCGCACCTCGCGGCGCCCGAGGTCGAAGACGAGCGTGCCCCAGTCGGGATGGGCCGCCCGCACCGGATCCTGCGGCTCGTACAGGGGCCGCCCGTCGAACCGCGCCAGCGCCCACTCGTCGCGTGGGAAGTGCCCCGGCACCCAGTCCAGGAGGACGCCGATGCCCGCCCGGTGCAGGGTGTCGACGAAGTACCGGAAGTCGTCGGGGGTGCCGAGGCGGGCGGTCGGCGCGTAGAAGCCGGTCACCTGGTAGCCCCAGGAGCCGCCGAAGGGATGCTCGGCGACCGGCAGGAGCTCCACGTGCGTGAACCCCAACTCCGCCACGTAGGCGGTGAGTTCGACGGCCAGCTCGCGATAGGTCGCGCCGGGCCGCCACGACGCGAGGTGCACCTCGTAGACGGACATGGGTGCGGAGTGGGCCGGGCGGTCGGCGCGCTGCCGCATCCACTGCGCGTCGTCCCAGAGGTAGTCGCTCTCCGTCACGATCGACGCGGTCGCCGGCGGCGGCTGGGTGCGCCGGGCCATCGGGTCGGACCGCTCCAGACGCTCGCCGTCGGGGCCGGTGATCTCGAACTTGTACCGGGCTCCCGCGCCGAGGCCGGGGACGAACAGTTCCCAGACGCCGGAGCGGCCGAGCGAGCGCATCGGCAGCGCGGTCCCGTCCCAGTGGTTGAAGTCGCCGCGCACCCGCACGCCCCTGGCGTCGGGCGCCCAGACCGCGAAGCGGGTGCCCCGCACTCCCTGCTGTTCCTGCACGTGGGCGCCGAGCACGGTCCAGAGTTCCTCGTGCCGTCCCTCGGCGATCAGGTGCAGGTCGAACTCGCCGATGGTGGGCGGGAAGCGGTACGGGTCGTCGACGTCGACGACACCGTCCGGGTAGGTCACGCGCAGGCGGCCCGCGTCCGGGACCGTGCCCGCGAACAGGCCGTCGCCCTCGTCGCGCAGGACCCACGTGGTGGCGCCGGTGACGACGGAGACGGCGCGTGCGTGCGGCCGCAGGCAGCGCACGACCACGCCGTCGGGCCCGGGGTGGGCGCCCAGGACGGCGTGCGGGTCGTGGTGCTCACCGCGCAGCAGCCTGTCCCGGTCGTCGGCGTCCGGTGCGGGCGCGGGGTGCGCGCGCCGGGCTGTGGTGGTCGGGACCACGTCGGCGACGGCCATCTGCGGAACTCCCTCGGTGCGGGCGCCCTCGGCGGGGCGGACGGTGGGCGGTCAGTGGGCGCGGCACAGCCGGGCGACGGCCGTCATGGGCACGGTGAGCCAGTCGGGGCGGTGGGCCGCCTCGTAGACGACCTCGTAGACGGCCCGGTCCGCCTCGTGCGCCCGCAGCACCGTCGCGATGCCGTGCGGATCGAACCGGCCGGACTCGGCGTACCCGGCGCAGAAGGCGGCACGGCAGGCCTCGGCCCACTGCGGGCGGGGCGACGTGCCGACGTGTGCCGCGTAGTCGAAGGACCGCAGCATGCCCGCGATGTCGCCGACCGGTGAGTGGGCGCCGCGCCGTTCGGCGAGCGGCTTGGCCGGTTCGCCCTCGAAGTCGACGACGTGCCAGGCACCGCCCGCCCGCAGCACCTGCCCCAGATGGAGATCGCCGTGGATGCGTTGCAAAGGCAGATCGCTGCCCGCCACCGCGAACCGGGCGAAGACGTCCTGGAGCCGGTCCACGTGCGGACGCAGGTCCGGCACCCGCGAGGCCGCGTACCGCAGCCGGCGGCTCATCGCGTCCGCCAGCCGCACCGTGTGGTCGGCGGGCGCGGCGGTGACGGAGAACGCGTCCGCCAGCGCCACGTGCAGGACGCCGGTCGCCCGGCCGAGGTCCCGGGCCTCGCCGAGGAAGTCCGTGCGTTCCAGAGCCGATTGCAGCGCCAGTGTCCAGCCGTCCGTGGCGTCGGCGAGGTAGGGCTGGACGACGCCGAGCGTCGCGAAGAACGGGGCCACCGTGTGGTACCAGGCCGTCGGCGCGGGCGCCTGGGTGTACCCGTGCCGGGCCAGCACAGCCGGCACCTCCAGGTCGGGGTTGATGCCGGGCTGCACCCGCCGGAAGAGCTTGAGGATCAGCTGGTCGCCGTAGACGATCGAGGTGTTGGACTGCTCCACGTCCAGGACGTGCGGCGTGAGGCCGCTCGGCACGGCCGTGCGCGGGAACGACTCGAAGCGCAGATGTCCCATCGTGCCGCCCCGCCGGATGCGGTCGAGGAGCAGCACCGCGGCCCGGCGGTCGTGCACGGCGTCGTACACCCGCAGACCGCGGCCGGCCGGCCCGGCGACCTCGCCGAGGACGCGCCCCTGCAGCCGGGGCGGTACGTCGGCGGCCGCGCCGAGCAGCAACTGGTAGTGCGCGCAGTCCTGTTCGCCGGGGTGCTCGACCCGGACCAGTAGGTGGAAGCAGTCCGCGTCGAGCTCTGTCGCCGCGACCACGGACAGGTTCGAGATCGTGCGGTCGCGGCCGGTGAACCAGCGTTGGGCGGGCAGCCAGCGTGCCAGCAGCGGGGCGAGCTGGGCGGGCGTGACGGGCGCGGTGGTCAGCAGGGGCGAGGTCATGGCGGATCAGGTCCAATCGTGGTGAGCGACACGGGGGGTGAGGCATGTGCCGCGCAGCCGGAACCAGTAGAAGCCGTGTCCCGCGAGGGTGAGCAGGTACGGGAGTTCACCGATCGCGGGGAAGCGGACCTCGCCGATGAGTTCGACGGGGTGGCGGCCGCAGAAGGCGCGCAGGTCGAGTTCGGTGGGCTGGGCGAAGCGCGAGAAGTTGTGCACGCACAGCACGAGGTCGTTGCCGTGTTCGCGCAGGAACGCCAGGACGGCGGGGTTGGAGGACGGCAGCTCGTCGTAGGTACCGAGGCCGAAGGCGGGGTTCTGT
>NZ_JASERH010000097.1:0-54716 GCF_030766975.1 Streptomyces sp. KL116D
GTCACCGTGGACGGCGCCGCCCCCTCGGGAAGCAGCCGGGACCACACGATGTCCAGCGGCTCACGCATCTTGGCCAGCGTCAGCACGCCGTCGCGGAAGCGGAAACCGGACGTGGTGTACTCAGCCGACTTCCGCGACTTCTTCTTCGACTTGAAGCGCGGGTACTTGGCCCGCTTGGCGAAGAAGTGGGTGAACGCTGTCTGAAGGTGCCGAAGACACTGCTGGAGCGGCACCGAGGAGACCTCGTTCAGGAACGCCAGTTCCTCGGTCTTCTTCCACGCCGTCAGCATCGCCGACGTTGCGTTGTAGTTGACCCGCTCCTGCCGCACCCACGCCTCAGTACGGGCCGCGAGCGCCATGTTGTAGACCTTGCGAACGCAGCCGAACGTGCGCGACAGCTCTGCTGCCTGCTCGTCCGTGGGATAGAAGCGGTACTTGAACGCCCGCTTCACACGCGTCGCGGTCACGCTCACAAACTAGTGAGGCTACGGGTGAAGACCAAATCCTGCAGGCCAGAGCACGGTCCTTCGCCCTGGCGGCGAAACCCCGCTCGCTGCCCTGCTCCGCAGGAGCTTCATTTCCTCCCCCACCTCCAGGTGGGGGTATCCACGAAGGAGCCCCGATGACAACGCAGCTTCCGGAATCAGCGCGGACCCCGCACGGGCCACCGCACGAGACCCGGCACGGGAACAGGACGCGGAGCGGACCCATCTGCACCTGCCGGCCGGGCGCGACGGTGTGGCTGACCGGCCTGCCGAGCGCCGGGAAGACCACGCTCGCCCGTGCCCTGGCCGAACGGCTGCGGGCCGACGGGCGCCGGGTCGAGGTGCTGGACGGCGACGAACTCCGCTCGTCGCTCTGCGCGGACCTGGGCTTCAGCCGCGCCGACCGCCAGGCCAACGTCCAGCGCCTCGGCTTGGTCGCCGAGGTACTGGCCCGCAACGGGGTCACCGCCCTGGTGCCGGTGATCGCGCCCTACGCGGCCGACCGGGAGGCCGTCCGCAGACGCCACGAGAGCAGCGACACCCCCTACTTGGAGGTGCACGTCGCCACGCCGGTCGAGGTGTGTGCCGAACGCGACGTGAAGGGCCTGTACGCGCGGCAGGCGGCCGGCCGGCTCACCGGGCTGACCGGCGTGGACGACCCGTACGAGCGGCCGGAGTTCCCCGATCTGCGGATCGAGACGCACACCCGGGGCGTGGCCGAGTGCGCGGCGGCCCTGCACGCGCTGCTGACCGAGAGGGGGCTGGCATGACGACGGTCGCCGCACCCGGGACCGCCCCGGAACGCACGGGCTCCCCGCGCACCGGAGCCACCCGGCGCCCGGTCCGCGACGCTCCGCACGCGTTGAGCCACCTCGACGTGCTGGAGTCGGAGGCGGTGCACATCTTCCGCGAGGTGGCGGGTGAGTTCGAGCGGCCGGTGATCCTGTTCTCCGGCGGCAAGGACTCGATCGTCATGCTGCACCTGGCGCTGAAGGCGTTCACCCCGGCCCCGTTGCCCTTCGCCCTGCTGCACGTGGACACGGGACACAACTTCCCCGAGGTGCTTGCCCATCGCGACCGCGTGGTCGCCGAGCACGGTCTGCGGCTGCACGTCGCGTCCGTGCAGGACCACATCGACCGGGGCGTGCTGCGCGAACGCCCGGACGGCACCCGCAATCCGCTGCAGACGGTGCCGTTGACGGAGGCCATCAGGAGCGAGAAGTTCGACGCCGTGTTCGGCGGCGGGCGCCGTGACGAGGAGAAGGCCCGCGCCAAGGAGCGCGTCTTCTCGCTGCGCGACGAGTTCTCGCAGTGGGACCCGCGCCGTCAGCGCCCCGAGTTGTGGCAGCTCTACAACGGCCGCCACGCTCCCGGTGAGCACGTCCGCGTCTTCCCGCTGTCCAACTGGACCGAGCTGGACGTCTGGCAGTACATCGCTCGGGAGACCATCGAGCTGCCCTCGATCTACTACGCGCACGAGCGGCCGGTGTTCGACCGCGACGGCATGTGGCTGACGGCCGGCGGCTGGGGCGGCCCCAAGGAGGACGAGACGGTCGAGACCCGTCTGGTGCGCTACCGCACCGTCGGCGACATGTCCTGCACCGGCGCCGTCGACTCCGACGCCGACACCGTGGAGAAGGTGATCACGGAGATCGCCGCGTCCCGGCTGACCGAGCGGGGCGCCACCCGCGCCGACGACAAGATGTCCGAGGCCGCGATGGAAGACCGCAAGCGCGAAGGGTACTTCTAGCCATGTCTGTTGCCACCGTTGCCGCTGACGCCGCTGACGCCACTGACGCCACTGACGCCACTGACGCCACTGAAGTCGACACACTGCGCTTCGCCACCGCCGGGTCCGTGGACGACGGCAAGTCCACCCTGGTCGGACGGCTGCTGCACGACTCCAAGTCGGTCCTCGCCGACCAGCTGGAGGCCGTCGAGCACGTCTCGCGCGGCCGCGGCCAGGACGCCCCCGACCTCGCGCTGCTCACCGACGGGCTGCGGGCCGAACGCGAGCAGGGCATCACCATCGACGTCGCCTACCGCTACTTCGCCACGCCCCGCCGCCGGTTCGTCCTCGCGGACACCCCCGGCCACGTCCAGTACACCCGCAACATGGTGACGGGCGCCTCCACCGCCGAGCTGACGGTGATCCTGGTCGACGCCCGCCACGGCATCGTGGAACAGACCCGCCGGCACGCCGCGATCGCCGCGCTGCTGCGCGTCCCGCACCTCGTGCTCGCCGTCAACAAGATGGACCTGGTCGACTTCGCGCGGCCCGTCTTCGACGCTCTCGCCGAGGAATTCGCCGCGTACGCACGCGAGTTGGGCCCGGGCGTCGGGGAGATCACCGCCATCCCGGTCTCCGCGCTCGCCGGCGACAACGTGGTGGAGCCCTCCCGGAACATGGACTGGTACGCGGGGCCCACCCTCCTGGAGCACCTGGAGACCGTCTCCGTCGGCGACCGCCCGGACGACGGGCCCGCCCGGATCCCGGTGCAGTACGTCATCCGCCCGCAGATCGCCGAGCACCGTGACTACCGCGGCTACGCCGGGCAGATCACCTCCGGCGTCGTGCGCGTCGGCGACCCGGTGACCGTGCTGCCCACGGGCCGCGCGAGCACCGTCGAGGCGATCGACCTGCTCGGCGAGGCCGTCGGGACCGCCTGGGCGCCGCAGTCGGTGACGGTGCGGCTCCGGGACGACATCGACATCTCGCGCGGTGATCTGATCGCCCCGATCGACGCGGCGCCCACGGTCACCCGGAAGGTGAGCGCCGTGGTCTGCCACGTCGCGGACCGTCCGCTCGCCGTCGGCCAGCGGGTGCTGCTCAAGCACACCACCCGTACGGTCCAGGCGGTCGTCGACGCGATCCCCTCCCGGCTCGACCTCGACGACCTCTCCCCGTGCCCGGACCCCGGGCAGCTGTCGGCGAACGACATCGGCCGGGTCCTGGTCCGCACGGCCGAGCCGCTCGCGCTCGATCTGTACGCGGAGTCCCGCCGTACGGGGTCGTTCCTGCTGATCGACCCCGCCGACGGCACGACGCTCACGGCCTGCATGGCCGACGGCACCGGCTGACCCGGGGGGCCGGCCTCAGTCCGTCCCGGTCGGCACCACGCAGTTGTCCGGCTGCGGCCGGCCCTCCGGCCAGCCGAGCCGTACGAGGTGGGCGGGGAGCTGCGCGTCCGTGGGCGCCGCCCCCCCGTGCGGGGCAGTGGCGACGGCGAGCCGGTCGTGGTGGCCGTGCTCGCGGTCCGCGAGCACGGGTCTGACCAGGGTGCGCCCGAGGACGGAGGCGGCCCGGTCGGGGAGCGGCGCGGGCCGCCCCGCGTGGGCGAGGCCGCCGAATCCGCCGTGCGGCGGGCAGTGCCGCCCTGCTCACCGTCGGGACCGGTGACCAGGCCGTCCTCTTGGAGGAGCTCCTCGCTTCCGAATTCCGCTCAGCGCAGGAGCTGCAGCGGGAACGCCCGGGCCATCGCCGCCATCCCCGCGTCATTGGGGTGCAGACCGTCTCCGCCGTTGTACGCGGGGAGCAGCCGGCCGGGCCGGTCGGGGTCGCGGACGGCGGCGTCGAAGTCGACGACTCCGTCGAACGCGCCGCTCGTGCGGATCCAGTCGTTGACCGCCTGCCGGACCGCCTCCCGCTGCGGGGTGTAGTAGCCGAGGACGTCGCCTTCGAAGGGCAGTATCGTCGCGCCGAGCATCCGCAGGCCGTGCTGGTGGGCCCGCTGGATCAACTGCCGGTATCCCTCGATGACTTCGGCGGCGGTCACCTCCTCGGTCGTGGGGGCGACGAGGCCCGGTGAGCCGAGGTCGTTGACGCCGAGGAGCACGGTGACGCTGCGTGCGCCCGGCTGCTTCAGCACGTCCCGGTCGAACCGCTTGAGCCCGCTCTCGCCGAAGTACGCGGCGAAGGACTCGGCGGGCGTGCCCGGGACCGGGTTCGGGTCGCGCAGCAGCCGGTTGCCGCCGATGCCCGCGTTGACGACGCCGGTGCCCGCCAACTGCCGGTCACCGCGCAGCCGTTCGGCGAGCAGGTCGGGCCAGCGGTGGTTGGCGTCGACCGTGGTGTGCTCGCCGTCGGTGATGGAGTCGCCGAGGGTGACGAGCGCCGCGTCCGCCGTCCCGGCGGCTGTGTCGACCGCGACGCCGGACAGGAAGTGCCAGGACGTGACGGTCGCGGTCGGCGTCAGGTCGGGCTTGCCGGTGACGTCGCCGGCCGCGACGAAGTTGTTCTGGTACGCCGCCGAGTGCACGGTGCCGCCGGGGGTGCGCTCGGGCAGGTAGAGGCTGATGACGAGGTCGCCGCCGGCGGTCGTGGGCAGCGGGACCGGGTCGCTCCAGCGCTGGGTGCCCGGCGCGAGGGTCGTCGACGTGCTGCCGTCGAAGCGCAGTGCGCGGTCGGTGCCGGTGTCGACGGCGGTCGCGGGGCCGCCCGCCGCCGGGAGCGCGGCGTGCGCCTCGCCGATCGTCAGCGGCGTCGTACCGAACTCGTTGGTGAACCGCACCCGGACGCTGTGTCCGGCGACCGACAGGTGGACCTTCTGCCGCAGGGTCTGGTCCTCGTAGACCGTGGTGTCGGTGGCGGGCACGGTGGTGGGCGGGGCCGCCCAGGTGCCGATGAACGTGCCGGTGCCGGTGGCGCCGTGGGCGACGGGCGCCGGGGCGAGGGCCGGGGCGAGCACGGCGAGGGACGCGGTCAGCAGCGCGGATATGCCTCTGCGCATGGGGCGTTCGTACCTTTCCTTGGGGGGTGTGCGGCCGCGGGCGGCCGTGGTGCGGCGGTGTTCAACTGCGCGGCCACGGCAGTTGAACACCGCCGGGCGGGGTCAGCCGGAGTCGCCGACCTCGCGCGCGAACTGCGCCCACATGCCGGCGTACTTCCTCGCCAGGTCGGCCACCAGGTCCGTGCAGTGCGCGGGTACGACCTCGGCCATCAGCAGCAGTTCCCGCGGCTCCAGGGCGTTGCGCTGCAACAGGCGGAGCAGTTGGCGGCCGCTCTCCTTGTGCCGCAGCGACGGGTCGCGCAGGAGCTTGTCCATGGGCGAGACATCGGCCGAACGGACCGGCTGGATCGGGTGGACGGCGGCCGGGACTTCCCGAAGGGCTTCGTGGGCATCGTCGGTGGTGCGCGGTTCCGGTACGGGTGACCGGCCCACGACGAGTCGTTTGCGGACGTCGCTGACCGTCGCCGGTGAGATGCCGGCCTCCCTGGCCACCTCGCGCAGCGAGGCCCGGGGCCGCTCCGCCAGCAGTTCGGCGGCCTTCCAGCGGCCCTCGGCGCCGTCCAGCGGACGGACCCGGCCGTCCCTGCCCCGGCGGGCCCGCGGGTGGGGCGTCGCGCCGTCCGACGCGGATCGCAGCGCGGCCACGGTCTTGGCGCCGATGCCGGCGGTGCGCGCCACGGCCCGGTCCGACAGGTGCGGCCACTGGGCGAGGATGCGCTCCGCCGCGGCTCTGCGGTCCTCCCGGGACAGAGGCAGGCCGTGCGCCGTGTTGGACCGGACGGCGAGCAGGAACGCCTCCTCGGCCGCGCCGTCGAAGAACCGCGCCTCGATGGTCGTACGGCCCTGGACGCAGGCGGCCATGACGCGGTGCATGCCGTCGATCACCCGCAGCGTGGACCGCTCCACGAGGATCGGCGGCAGCGGTTCGTCGAGCTCCGCGAGGCGGGCGACGTGCGCGGCGTCCTCTCCTTGGAGGCGGGGCGAGTAGCCGGGCAGGAGCGACGCGATCGGGACCGATTCGACGTCCTCGCCGAGAGTTCCGGCCATGGCCGCCGCCGCCGTCGTCGTGGCAGGCGCGTCGGAATCCCCGCGCGCCGCGTCGAAAAGAAGTGCATGGGAATCGGGCATGGAACTCACTCATCTCCCCCGCATTTCGGCTCACTGGCCGCCTGGCCGGGTTCTGAACGGTACACAGCTTCGTCCGCCACGGGTAACACGGGCCATCGACATACGAGTCAGAATTACTGGAGGAACACTGAAGGAATGCTTGGGGAACGCTTGAGGAGTACTCGGAGATTCAAGAAGTCCCCAGGCTCAGACAATGAGTTCGGCGCCGTCCGGCAGCACTTCCGCGCCGGCCCCGCGCATCGTTTCCGTGGCGGCGGACCCGGGATCGAGCAGCGGGTTGGTGTTGTTGAGGTGGGTGTAGATCCGGCGCGGTCGGCGATGGCGGGCGAGGCGGGTGAGGCTGCCGCCGGGGCCGTCCACGGGCAGGTGTCCCATCAGCGGCTGGCCGGCGTCTGCGGTGCGCACGGCGCTGCCCAGTTCGTCGGCGCTGAAGAAGGTGCCGTCCAGCAGGGCGCAGGACGCCGAGGCCAGCAGGTCGTCGAAGCCGTCGGGCCAGACGGCCAGGCACGGCGCGTACAGGAGTACGCCGCCGGTCGCCGGGTCCTCGATGCGGTAGGCGACCACCCAGGGGACGCCGGGGTCCGGATCAGCCACGTACTTGGGGGCCTTGGCGCTGACCGGGTGCGCGGTGACGGTGAGTCCGCCGGACAGGGCGAAGCCGCCGGCGACGGTGCTGTCCCGCCACTCCCAGGGCGCGTAGCGGTCCAGCAGACCGCGCAGCGGCAGGCCGGTGGTGAGCGCGTCGCGGACCGGCGGCGCGGCGTGCACCGTGAGGTCCGCGCCGCCGCGCAGCACGGTCAGCCCCAGTGCGTGGTCGACCTCGGCGTCGGTGAGCAGGACGCCGCGCACGGGGGTGTCGCGCGGACCGGGGCCCGGCGTCAGGGCGGGCGCGGCGAGGAGCTGGGTGCGGATGTCGGGCGAGGCGTTGAGCAGCCACCAGTCCCGTCCGTCGCCGCTGACGGCGACGGACTCCTGGGAGCGTGCGGGCAGTTCGCCGCGGTGGGCGCGGACGCACAGCGCGCAGGCGCAGTTCCACTGCGGGAAGCCGCCGCCGGCCGCGGTGCCGAGCAGGATCACCTTCACGGCGCCACCGGTACGCGCGGCACGAACGCCGGTGCGGGCCCGTCGGTGACCTCCGCGAGCGCCGCGTCGACGAGGTTCCGGTGCGGGGACAGACCGCAGGCCGGGTCGGTGGCCGCGGCGTCGCCGGTGAGTTGGAAGGCCTGGCAGCGGCAGCCGCCGTGGTCGGTGTGCCGCTCCGGGCAGCTGCGGCACGGGTCGCGCATCCAGCCGGTGCCGCGGTAGGCGTTGAACGCCCGCGAGGCGTACCAGATCTCCGCGAGCGGGCTGCGCAGCACGTTCTCCGTCGGCAGGGTGGTGATGGCGTACGCGGCGGGGCACGGCAGCACGTCGCCGGTGGGGGTGACGGTGAGCTGGGTGTTGCCCCAGCCGTCCATGCACGGCTTGGGCCGGTCGTCGTAGTAGTCGGCGGCCACGTAGACCAGTTCGGGGCCGCCGGCGTGCCGTTCGCGGGCGCGCCGCACCGCGTCGCGCGCGGTGGCGAGCTGGCCGGCGGTGGGCATCAGAGCTGCGCGGTTGCGCAGCCCCCAGCCGTAGTACTGGGTGTTGGCGAGCTCGATCCGGTCGGCGCCCAGGGAGACGGCGAGGTCCACGATCCGCTCGACCCGGTCGATGTTCCCGCGGTGCAGCACGACGTTGACGGTGAGCGGGAGTCCGGCGGCGGTGACGGCTTCGGCGGCCTTGAGCTTGGCGGCGTGCACCCGGGCCCCGGCGATCCGGTCGCCGGACTCCGGGTCGGCGTCCTGGAGGGAGAGCTGGACGTGGTCGACGCCGCGCTCCGCGAGGTCCCGCGCCCGCTCGGCGGTCAGGCCGACGCCGCTGGTGACCAGGTTGACGTAGGCGCCGAGCTGCCGGGCGTGGCCGACCAGGTCCGGCAGGTCGGGGCGGGCGAGGGGTTCGCCGCCGGAGAAGTGCATCTGCACGACGCCGAGTTCACGGGCCTGGGTGAGGATGTCCAGCCACTGCTCGCGGCTCAGCTCGGCGGAGCGGGCGGCGAGTTCGAGGGGGTTGGAGCAGTATGGGCAGTGCAGGGGGCAGCGGTGGGTCAGCTCGATCAGCATGCCCAGCGGCGCGGCGACGGCCGGCTCAGCCATCCAGGTCCACCACCCTGCGCTCCGCGAGGCGCAGCAGCAGCTCGCAGACGTCCTCGGTGCGCACGCCCTCGTAGTCCTGGCCGAGGCGCTCGACGATGCGGGTGACGGAGGCGGTGCCGTCGCAGTGGGCGAGCACCGCGGCCGCGGTGTCGTTGAGGACCACGACGCGTTCGGGCAGCAGGGCCAGCTCGCCGCGGGCGGGGTCGCTGGTGAGCCGGACTCCGGGCCGCAGGCGCGGCACGGTGGGCTCGGGCAGGCCGGTCATGTCCGCGGTGCTCCGTTTCCGGTGTGGTAGTCGAGCGAGTCCAGGACGGCGGTCAGGACCTGGCACTTGAAGGCCAGGGCCCGGACGCAGGCCTCCTGCTGTGCCCGGGTGACGGCGTGCCGGACGACCAGGTCGAGCAGGGAGCGGCCCTCGGGTCCGACCACCTCGATGCGTGCGGTGAAGTACTCGAAGCCCTCCTCCGCGATCCACGGGTAGTGCTCCCGCAGCCGGCCGAGGCGGTGGGCGAGCAGGCCGGGGGAGAACAGTTCGGTGAGCCCGGACGCGGCGGCCTCCAGCCAGGGGCGGCGGCGCGCGAAGTCCACGTAGGCGTCCACGGCGAAGCGGGTGCCCGGAAGGACGAGGTGCTCGTCGAGCACGTCGTCCTTCCGGAGCCCGACCGCTTCGCCCAGTCGCAGCCACTTCTCCGCGCCGCCCGACGCGGCGTCCGTCCCGTCGTGGTAGACGATCCTGGACAGCCACTGTCGCCGCACCTCGGGCAGCGGGCAGTTGGCCACGATCGCGGCGTCCTTCTGGGGCAGGCAGCGCTGGTAGTACCAGCGGTTGGCCGCCCACAGCCTCAGCTCGTCCTGGCCCAGCAGACCGTCGTGCATCCGACGGTGGAAGGGGTGCCGGTCCCAGTACGAGGACTCCAGCGCCTGCAGCTCCTGCCGGAATTCGGCCTCGCTCCAGGGCGCGTCCACCTCGTGCGTCACGGACATCGCCATGCCTGCGTCCTTTCTGCGGCGGAGGGTCAGTCGCGGCTGAAGTAGGCGGTGACTTCCATGCCGGTGTCGAAGGAAACGAAATCGGGACGGTGCCATGCCGTCTTCTCGGTGCGGAGTTCCTTGTCGGCGATTCGCATGCGACGCTCCTTTTCACAGAACGGTGTTTTTTCGAATGAAGCGAGGGCGACACTAACGATGCACGTGAAGAGTCTGCAATGTTCAGGGCTTGTGTTGCGCTCAAGAATGTGTCTTGCGGCGCACGCGTATGAACATGCTTTCTCTCCAGGGCAGTTGGCCGATGACCCGATTCCACCGGCGGTGCCTTCTCCTTCTGCTACGGTGATCAGCAGATGGTGTGAGAGCGAGGGAGAGGTAGCCGTGGTGATCGCGGGTGACGACGACATCTCCGTGTGAGACCGGGATGTCGCACGTGCTCTGACCACACACCCCATGGGTGCGCTTCGGTGCGCCCGCATCATCTGCGAGGCATGCGTCTATGTCCGATGCCGGAATCGTCTGCTCGAACCTTTCCTTCTCCTGGCCCGACGGCACTCCCGTGTTCCACGACCTGTCCTGGACCGTGGGCGACGGCCACACCGGCCTGGTCGCACCGAACGGTGCGGGCAAGTCCACCCTGCTGCGCCTGATCGCGGGCGAACTGAGCCCGAACCGCGGCTCCGTGACCGTCAAGGGCCTGCTCGGTTACCTCCCCCAGAACCTTCCGCTGACCGGTGACCTGACCGTGGCCGAGGTGCTCGGCATCGCGCCGGTCATCGAGGCCCTGAACGCCATCGAGTCCGGCGACGTGGCCGAGGAACACTTCGCCGTGGTCGGCGACGACTGGGACATCGAGGAGCGCAGCCGGGCCCAGCTCGACCGCCTCGGCCTCGACGGCGTCCCGCTGACCCAGCGGCTGCACGCCCTCAGCGGCGGCCAGGTCGTCTCGCTCGGCCTGGCGAACCAGTTGATCAGACAGCCCGACGTGCTGCTGCTCGACGAACCGACCAACAACCTCGACCTGGACGCCCGCCGCCGGCTCTACCAGGTGCTGGAGAGCTGGACCGGTTGTCTGCTGGTGGTCAGTCACGACCGGGCGCTGCTGGACCGGATGGACGGCATCGCCGAACTCGACGCGGGCGACATGCGGTGGTACGGCGGCAACTACAGCGACTACGAAGAGGCCGTGCGCGGCGAGCAGGAGACCGCCGAGAAGAACATTCGCACCGCCGAGCAGCAGGTCAAGCGGGAGAAGCGGGAGATGCAGCAGGCCCGTGAGCGGGCCGCGCGCCGGGCCGGGGTCGGCGCCCGCGCCGCCGCGAAGGGCAGCATCTCCAAGATGGCCGCCGGTACCCTCAAGCGGCGCGCCCAGGAGTCGGCGGCCAAGTCCAACGACACGCACGGCCAGCGTCTCGCCGACGCCAGGACGCGGCTGGACGAGGCGAGCCGGATGCTGCGGGACGACCGCAGGATCTCGCTGGAGCTGCCCGACACCAACGTCCCGGCGGGCCGGACCGTCTTCCTCGGCGAGGACATCAACGTCCGCTACGGCGAGCGGGACCTGTTCGCGGGCGACGGGGTGGCCCTCACCGTCCGGGGTCCTGAGCGGATCGCGCTGACCGGCCCCAACGGCGCGGGCAAGTCCACGCTGCTGCGGGTGATCAGCGGTGAACTGACGGCGCGCAGCGGCGAGTTCAAGCGGGCGGACGGCCGCATCGCCTATCTGTCCCAGCGTCTCGACACCCTGCCGCTGGACCGCACCGTCGCGCAGTGCATGGCCGACTACGCGCCGCACAAGCCGGAGGCGGAGCGGCTGACCCTGCTGGCCCGCTTCCTCTTCCGCGGGGCCGCCGCGCACCTGCCGGTCGGATCCCTGTCCGGCGGCGAGCGGCTGCGCGCCACCCTGGCCTGCGTCCTGGGCGCCGAGCCCGCGCCGCAACTGCTGCTCCTCGACGAGCCGACCAACAACCTCGACCTGGACAGCGTCGAGCAGTTGGAAGGGGCCCTCAACTCGTACGAGGGCGCGTTCGTCGTGGTCAGTCACGACGAGCGGTTCATCAAGGAGATCGGGGTGAACCGCTGGCTGCGGATGTCCGACGGCCGGCTGCGGGAAACGGGGGCTCCCGACGATGAGTGACGCCTCCTCCGACCTGCCCGGCGGGCAGGACGTCCTGTCCGCCGACCACCGCTCGGCGCATCTGCTCGCCGAGAACCTGCACTGCGTCCTGGGCGACCGCGTGGTGCTGCACGACGTGTCGCTCAAGGTCTCGCACGGCGAGCGGGTGGGCCTCATCGGCGAGAACGGGCGCGGCAAGTCCACCCTGCTGCGCGCCCTCGCCGGTGACCTCGCCCCGCAGCGCGGCGAGGTGGTGCGGGCGGTGACGGGACACGTGGGGTTCCTGCCCCAACAGCCGGACTTCCCGGCCGAGTTCACCATCCATGACGTGCTGGCCCGGGCGACCGCGCAGTTCGCCGAGATGTCCGCGCGGATGCGGGCCGCCGAGGAGCGGATGGCGTCCGACGAGGGCGACCTCGCCGCGGTCCTCGACGAGTACGGGCGGCTCCAGGAGGAGTTCGACCGGCGCGGCGGCTGGGAGCTCGGCGCCCGGATCGGCGAGGTCCTCGACGTGTTCGGGCTCGCCGGGATCGACCGGGGCCGCGGCGTGCGGACCCTGTCGGGCGGCGAACGGTCCCGTCTCGCGCTGGCCGCGCTGGTGCTCGACGAACCGGCCGGGCTGCTGCTCGACGAGCCGACGAACCACCTCGACGACCGGGCGGTGGACTGGCTCGTCCAGTGGCTCACCGCCTATCGGGGCCCGTGTCTGATCGCCTCGCACGACCGGGCGCTGCTGGACACGGCGGTCACCGCCATCGTCGACCTGGACGGCCCCCGCGGCTCCACCGTCCGCTACGGCGGCGGCTACCGCGACTACCTCGCCGAGCGCGCCGCCGCCCGGGAGCGCTGGTGGCAGCGGTACCGCGAGTGGAGCAAGGAGCTGGCCGAGGCGCGGCGGCGGGTGCAGCGGGCCGCCACCAGCGGGCGGGTCTACAGCGGCCGGGCCGACAACGACAAGCTGTCCTACGACGCGGCGGGCAGCGGCGCCGAACGGGCCGTCGCCCGCACGGGGCGCGCCGCCCAGCTGCATCTGCAGCGGCTGCTCGGCGAGGCGGTGCCACGGCCGCCGGAGCCCCTCGACTTCGCTCCCCCGCAGGACGCGGAGGCCGCGGAGGCCGGGAAGGCGGCTGACGGGGTCCCGGAGCCGGCCGACGGCGTGCTGCTGCGGGCCACCGGGGTGAGCGTCGGAGAGGTGCTGCGGGCGGCGGACCTGGAACTGGCCGCGGGCAGCCGGTTCGTGATCAGCGGTCCGAACGGCGCGGGCAAGTCGACGCTGCTCTCGGTCCTGGTGGGCGAGCGGGCACCGGACGCCGGCCAGGTGTGGCGGGCACCGGGGCTGCGTATCGGATACCTGCCGCAGGACAGCGACTTCGGGGCGGAGCGGTGCGGTCTCCTCGACGCGTTCGCCGCGCGCCGCGCGGCCCATGTCGAGGACGCCGCCGCCGAGTTGACCCGGTTCGGACTGTTCGGCGCCGACGACTTCGACACGCCCGCGAACCGGTTGTCCATCGGCCAGTGGCGGCGCCTCGACCTCGCGCTGCTCTTCGCCGCGCGGCCGCACCTGCTGCTGCTCGACGAGCCCACCAACCACCTGAGCCTGGTGCTGGTGGAGCAGTTGCTGGACGCGGTGGACCGCTTCACGGGGCCGGTCGTGACCGTCACCCACGACCGGGCCCTGCGCGAACGCCACCGCGACCGGCTCCTGGAGCTGTCCGACGGGAGACTGACCGGGCCGGGGCCCGGGCGTTCCTAGCGGATGTAGCGGCCGTCCAGGTACTTCTTCGCCAGGTCGAGGTAGCGCGCGTCCTCGGAGTTGCGGATCAGCTCGAAGAAGAACATCTCCCGCGTGATCAGGTGGACCCCGTGCCGGCGCAGCCGGTCGAGGCCCAGCTCGTGGTCCGCCTGGTTGCGGGCGGAGACGGTGTCGGCCAGCACGAACACCGTCTTGCCCTGCTCCAGCAGGCTCAGCGCCGACTGGAGGACGACGACGTGGGTCTCCGCACCGGCCAGCACGTACTGGTCCCGGTCGGAGGCCGCCACGTACTGCGCGATGGGCTCCTCGCGCAGCAGGTCGAAGTGCTCCTTCTCCAGCCGGGTCGCGCCCTCGGCCGCCTCGTGCAGCGACAGGGAGAGCCCGCCCAGCTTCTTGTGCTCGGTGAGCAGCACCGGGAGGTCGAACTCCCGCGCCACCTCCGCCGTCCAGCAGGTGTTGTGCAGCAACTGGGTGCCCTCGATCAGCAGCGGAACGAGCTCCAGCTGCATGTCGAAGAGGACGACCGACGCCTTGTCCGCGTGTACGAGCATGTCCCGCAACCGATCCTTTTCGTAATGGGTGAGAGGGGTGGGAGTGGTGAGAGGGGTGGGTCGAGTGGTGTCGTGCGGCGGCGCGGGTCAGTCCCGCTCCGCCCAGAACTCCGTCAGCGTCCTGTTGAAGTCCCGGGCCGCGGTGAGCGGCACGTAGTGCCCGTGGTCAGCGAACTCGCGCAGCCGCACGCCGGGCACCCGGGCGTACTGGGCGACCGCCGCCTCGTCGAGGACGCAGTCGCCGAGCCCGCGGACCACCAGGCAGTCCGTGCCGAGGCCGGGCAGCCGGTCGACGACGTCGAAGGCGGTCAGGGACGTGTAGTAGGAGCGCAGGATGTCCATGGAGGCGTTCGTGCTGAACTTCTCGGCCAGGTTGTCGCCCGCGCCGAACACCGCCTCCAACAGGCCGCTGTGCAGGCGCAGTTCCTCGCGCAGGTCCAGGGTGCGCTCGAAGGCGTCCTCGCCGTAGCGGGGCGCGCAGCTGACGAGGGTCAGGGAGGCGACCCGCTCCGGGTGGCTCAGGGCGGTCAGCGTGGAGATGCAGCCGCCCAGGGACCAGCCGACCAGGTCGGCCGGGCCGCCGACGGTGTCCAGGAGGAAGTCGGCGACCTCGTCGGCGAGCGCCTCGAAGGAGAAGCGCTCCTCGTCGAAGGACGTGCCCTTGTGTCCCGGGTACTCGGGGACGTAGATCTTGCGTCCCGCGCGCAGCAGCGCCGGGATCTGCTGGGTCCACGCCCGCTCGTCGCAGTTGAGCGGCGGGAGCAGCAGGGTGGGCCGCCCGGTGTCGCCGTACTGGGACCACTGGATCAGCGGCGTCGCCTGCCGGGCCCGGTCGGACGGATGGGCCGGGGTCCGGTCCGGCGTCGGCCCGGCCGCCGGGCGGCCGCCGATGGCGGCGGCGAGGTCGGCCACCGTCTCGTGGCGGAAGAGGTCGTGCGCCTTGATGGCGCTGCCGGCCTTCTGGTACGGGCTCAGGAGCTGGATCGCCGAGAGCGAGTCCAGGCCGAGTGTGACGATCCTGGTGCCGGGCACGACCTCGTCCGACCCGTCCTCGAAGCCCAGCAGGGCCGAGAGCCGGTCGCACAGTTCACGCACGAGCCCGTCGAGTTCGTCGGGTCCGTCGAGTTCGTCGTTCACGGGGTCCGGGCCCCTTTCGGGTGCTGATTCGGGTGCGAGGGGTGCCACGGGTTCTTCCAGGACCCAGTGGCGCTTCTTCTCGAAGGGGTAGGCGGGCAGCGCGAGCGGGGCCAGGTCGGCCGGTGCGTCGAGGCGGCGGCCGAGGGCCCCGGTCGTGTCGTGCGTGCGCCACAGGACGACCAGGTCGCGCAAGGTGTCGTCGAGCCGGTCGATGTCCGCGGACCTGGGGGTCCTGCCGTGCTCCTCCGCGGGCCGCTCCTGCGCGGTCAGTGCGGCGCGCAGTTCGTCGCGGGAACGGGCCACAACCACCAGCTCGTGCGGCAGGCGCGGGCGGCGCAGCAGCAGTTGGGACAGGTCACGGAGCAGGTGCTCGGGCAGCTCGGCGACCAGGTCCGCGGTGGCTGCCGCCAGGGCGGCGAGGCTGTCGCGCGACGCGGCCGACAGGCAGAAGGGCAGCGACCGCCCCTGGCGGCGGTGCACGGCGTCCGCGTCGGCGGGGGCGGCGGGCAGCTTGCGCAGGACCACGTGCCCGTTGGAGCCGGTGAAGCCGAACGCGCTGATGGCGCAGAGCGGTTTGTCCTGCGGCCACGGCAGCGGTTCCCGGTTGATCTGGAACGGCGCGACGTCGAGGTAGGAGACGCTCTCGTCGTCGGCGGCGGCCACCGGCGGGATCGTGTCGTGGTGGAAGGCGAGCAGCGCCTTGATGACACTGGCCAGCCCCGAGGCCACCAGCGTGTGCCCGATGAGCGGCTTCACGGCGCCGAGGTGACAGCCGTCGCCGCCCGCCGCACGGAAGGCGGAGCGCAGGCCCTCCAGCTCGATGGGGTCGCCCAGCGGTGTCCCGGTGCCGTGCGTCTCCAGGTAGGCGATCTGCGACACGTCGATGCCCGCGCGCGCGTAGAGCCCGGAGATGAGCCGGGCCTGCGGCTGCGAACTCGGTGCCATCAGGCCGTTGGTGGTGCCGTTGTGGTTGGTGCCGGTCGCCTGGACCGCGCCGTAGATCCGCAGGCCCCTGGCCCGCGCCTCGTCGTGCCGCATGACCACGAGCGCCGCGGCGCCCTCGGCCGGGACGAAGCCGTCGGCGGCGTCGGTGAAGGGCAGCGACGTGCCCTCGGGCGAGCTCATCCGGGAGCGCTGGGCGAACCGCAGCACCTCCGGGGTGCTGAAGACCGACACGGCGCCGACGACCGCGGCGCGGCACTGCCCGGCCCGGACGTTGAGCACCGCCTCGTGCAGCGCCGCCAGCGACGACGAGCACGCGCTGTCCAGGGTGATCGAGGGGCCGGTGATGTCGTAGAAGTAGGAGATGCGGCCCGACAGCGTCGAGGGCGCGTTGCCCAGGAAGCTGTGGGTGCCGTAGACGACGTCGCTGCGCTGCGCCACCAGTGAGCGGTAGTCGCCGGGCAGTCCGGCGACGAACACGCCGCAGTCCAGGTCGCGCAGGTCCGCGGGCGTCAGATAGCTGTCGTCGACGGCGTGCTGCACCGACTGCAGCAGGATCCGCTGCTGCGGGTCCATGCACTGGGCCTCGTTCGGCGAGACGCGGAAGAACCGCGCGTCGAAGTCCTGGTGCCCGTCGAGGAACCCACCGACGAAGCCCGCGCCGTGGTCGGGTTCCTGCCCCGCCCAGCGCCGGGTGGTGCCCACGGCGCTGCGGCCGTCCCGCAGCCGCTCCCAGTACTCCGTCAGGCCGTCGCTGCCGGCGAACCGGCAGGCCATGCCGACGACGACCGGGGTGTCGTCCTCAAGCAGCTCGTCCATGCCCACTCCCGATTCCGTTGCTGGTGCCGGTCACTCGAACCAGAACCGGTTCTGCTCGAACGCGTAGCCCGGCAGGTGCAGCCGGCCGAACCGGCCGTCGTCGAACATCGATCGCCATGCGAACTCCTCGCCCGCCACGTAGCGGTCCCGCAGGTCCTCCAGTGCCGCGCGGTGACCGGGGTCCGCCGCGTCGGGCAGCGTCACCCGGTGGGTGGTCAGCCGCTGGGGGCGGCACTTGGCCACGTCCTGCGGGCGTGCCTGCGCCAGCCGCTGCCGCAGCTCGGCGGTGTCGGCCACGACCCAGGCCGTCCGGTACTCGAAGTGGTCGCGGCCCGCCGCCAGGGTGTGGGCGATGTCCGCGAGGTCCGCTCCCCTGCCCTCGGGGCCGTCCAGCCACGCCAGCAGGCCGTCCCGCATCCGGGCGAGCGAGGCGGCGGAGCGGGCGCTGAGCGGGACGACCCAGTGCGGCCGGGACACCGTGCGGGCCGGCGGCGCGGCGGGCGCCTCGGAGAGGACCACGTGCGCGTTGGACCCGCCGAACCCGAAGGAGCTGACGCCCGCGACCAGCGGGGTGCCGCGCTCCCACGCCTCGTTCTCCAGCAGCAGCCGGAACGGCGAACCGGCCAGCTCCACCAGCGGGTTGCGCTCCTTGAAGTTGACGTTCGCCGGCAGCCGCCGGTGGCGCAGGCACAGCAGCAGCTTGAGCAGCCCGGCCATGCCGGCGGCGGGCTCCAGGTGGCCCACGTTCGTCTTCACCGCGCCGAGCGTGATGCTGCCCTGCTCGCGGTGCGGCGCCAGCCCCTCGAACGCGGTCCGCAGCGCGCCGATCTCGATCGGGTCGCCGAGGTGGGTGCCGGTGCCGTGCGCCTCGATGTGGGAGACGCGGTCGGCGAGTTCGGGGGTGTAGACCCGCTGGAGGAGGGCGACCTGCGCCTCGGGGTTGGGGGCGGTCAGCGAGTTGGAGCGGCCGTCGTGGTTCTCGGCCGTCGCCTCGACGACCGCGAGCACGGCGTCGCCGTCCCGCCGGGCGTCGTCGAGCCGTTTGACCACCACGCAGCCCACGCCCTCGGCCCGTACGTATCCGTTGGCGTCCTTGTCGAAGGTGGCGCAGCGGAAGTCCGGGGAGAGCACGCCCAGTCGGCTCGCCGCGTCGGTGGCGGCCGGGTCGACGAGCACGCTGACGGCGCCCACCAGGGCCACGTCGCACTCCCCCGCGGCGAGCGAGAGCACACCCCGGTTCAGCGCCACCAGGCCGCTGGAGCAGGCCGTGTCGACGGTCTGGCTGGGGCCGGTGAAGTCGAGCAGGTGGGAGACGCGGTTGGCGAGCATGGCGTGCGCGTTGCCCGTGACCGTGTACGGGTGGGCCCAGTCGTCGCTGTGCTGGAGCGCCGTCTGGTACTCGCTGAACTGCACGCCGGCGAAGACGCCGACGTCGCGCAGGGAGCCCGGTGCGTAGCCGGCGTCGAGCAGCGCGTTGTAGGCGCTCTGCAGGAAGATCCGGTGCTGCGGGTCCATGAGCATCGCCTCGCGGGCGGACACCCCGAAGAAGGAGTGGTCGAAGGCGTCGTAGGCGTCGATGGTGCCCGCGAAGTACGGCTGGTCGCGGTCCTTCCACCGGTCGACCGGGCGGATGGCGCTGCCGTTCTCGACCAGCAGCCGCCAGAAGTCCGCGAGGTCCTCGCCGCCGGGCATGATGCCGCTCATCCCGATCACGGCGTACTTGCCGCGCCCGGTGTCCTGCGGCTCCGGCGACCGCTCCTGGGGCTGGGGTTGGGGCCGTGGCTGGGGCTCGGCCAGTTCCGGGGCCTGTTCCCTGGCCGGGTTCGGGGCCTGCGCCTGGGCCGGTGCGCCCTGGTCCCTCAGGTAGGCGGCCAGCGTGCTGATGGTGCTGTACTTGAAGAGCGCGTTGGGCGGGGTCTCCACGCCGAACTGCGGGCCCAGGTCACGGGCCAGGCTCTGGAGCATCACCGAGTCGTAGCCGAGATCGCCCCAGGTGCGGTCGACCGGGATGTCCTCCGGCCGCAGTCCGGTCCGGGCGCGCACCAGCTCCGTGAGCCGCGCGCCGATGTCCTCCAGCGTCGCGCGGGAACCGTCGGCCGAGGAGCGCGCGACGGCCGGGGCTGCCCGAGTGACCGTCGCGGCCGGCAGCAGCCGCTGCCGCAGCAGCTCCGCGTCGCCGACGCACGGCACGACCTGGTGGCAGTCGTCAGGGACGCCGTCGACCAGGTCCGCGAAGAGCTCGGCGCCGCGCCGCGAGGAGAGCGGCTCCATGCCGAACTGGCCGCGCAGGAACGCGGCGAGCGACTGGTACTGCTCGCGCCGCTCGTCCTCGGCGTCCAGCCACAGCGGCCAGTTGACCGACAGGCTCAGACCGCTGCGCTCGCCGTCGGCCACGCGCCGGGCGCGCTCGGCGGCGAACTCGTCGAGGTAGCGGTTGGCGGCGATGTAGTCGCTCTGCCCGGTGTTCCCCATGACGCTGGAGATCGACGAGAAGACGCAGAAGAAGTCCAGGCGCAGCCCGGCGGTGCACCGGTCCAGGTTCAGCGTGCCCCGCGTCTTCGGGGCGAGCACCGCCTCCGCGTCCTCCACCGACTTGTTCTGTACGAGGGAGTCCCTGACGACGCCCGCGGAGTGGATGACGCCGTGCAGGCCGCCGAAGCGCTCGCGGATCGTCTCGACGAGCTCCCGGGTGCCGGCCATCGAGACGATGTCCGCCTGCTCGTAGTGGAGTCCGGGCCTGGCGGCGATCCACTGCCGCTGCGCGTCGTCGGGCGCGGACCGGCCGACGGCGATGACCGTGGCGTCGTAGCGCTCGGTGAGGAGTTCGGCGACGGCCCGGCCGACCTTGCCCAGGCCGCCGGTCAGCAGGTACGTCCCCCGGGTGCGCAGCCGGGTGCCGGTGGCGCGGCCGAGTTCCGTCAGTTCGCGGGTCTGCCGCGTCCCGCCGTCCCGGCGGACCTCGGTGAGCGGCCGGCGGGCGGCGCGCAGTTCGTCGAGGAGCGGCCGCCAGCCGTCGGCGAGCGCGTCGCCGGGGCCGGTGCGGCGCAGCTGCACGGTACGGACGTGCGGGTTCTCCTCCGCGAGTCCGTGCAGGAACCCGGCCCGCGCCCGCACCTCGGCCGGGTCGTCCTCGTGGGTCACGCCGAGGATCGTCGACGGGGTGCGGCAGCCCTGGAGGGCCTTGGCGAAGGCCAGTTCGGCGGCGACCGTCACCTCGCGCCGCAGGTCAAGCCAGTACAGGTGGTCCTGGTCCGGCTCGCCGGCGAGGTGCCGGAGCTCGTCCCCGGGCGGCACCTGGACCAGCCGGGTGCCCGCGGGCGGGTCGGGCAGCCGGTGCTCGCGGCCGGGGTCGGTGAGGACGAGGACGCACGGCACCGGGGAGTCGGCGGGGCCGTCGGCCGGCTGCGGCCACCACACCGGGGTGAGCAGCAGTTCGCCGGCGTCGGCGGCCGGGGCGCGGGTGACCGGTGGGGCGGTGGCGGCCGGGGCCGTGGTGGCCGAGATGAGGACTGCCGGGGCGGAGGGCGTGGCGCGGGCCGGGCCGGTCGTGTGGTCCAGCGCGTCGGCCACGTACCGCTCGTCGGCGAAGGGGTAGAGCGGGGCGTCCACCAGCATGCGGACGGGGAACAGTGCGGTGAAGTCGGGGGTGTCGCCGTCCAGGTACGCCGCGGCCGCCCCGGTCCAGGCGTCGCCGGCCCCCGCGCCGTCGGCCGGACCCCGGCCGCCGTCGCGCAGCCGGTCGGCCAGCTCCCGGGTGCTCGACGCCCAGTAGCCGCGCCTGACCCGGTGGTGCTGGCGGGCGCAGCACAGGGTGTAGCTCAGCCCGTACAGGTACGACGCGGTGTCGGGGGCGTCGTCGAGCGCCGCGAGGAGGTCGTCGGCACGGCGCCGCACGGCGGCCTCGTCCCGTCCGGAGAGCGGGACGAAGTAGCGCGGGAACGCGGGGGTGTCCGGGCGCGGTGCGACGTACTCCTGGATGATCGCGTGACCGTTGGAGCCGCCGGCGCCGAACGCGCTCAGTCCGGCGAAGCGGGTGGGGGCGCTGCCCCTGGCCCAGGGCAGCGGCTCCTTGACGAGGGCGAAGCGCGAGTCGTCGAGGTGCAGGTCGGGGTTCTCCAGGGCGCAGTGGAGGGTGGGCGCCAGGGTCCGGTGGGCGAGCTGTTTGACGACCTTGACGAGTCCGGCCAGCGCCGCGGCGGACTCCAGGTGGCCGATGTTGCTCTTCGCCGAGCCCAGGTGGGCGCGGCCCTGCTCGGGCCCGCCGTAGGCCTGCCGCAGCGCGCGCACCTCGATCGGGTCGCCGAGCCGGGTGCCCGTGCCGTGCGCCTCGACGTAGGTCACCGCGGACGGTTCGATCTCCGCGCGGGCCAGCGCCGAGGCGATCACGCGGTGCTGGGCGCGTTCGGACGGCACGGTGAAGCCGGCCGTCCTGCCACCGGAGTTCACCGCCGTCGACCGGACGACGGCGTGCACGCGGTCGCCGTCCCGCACGGCGTCGGACAGCCGCTTGAGGACCACGGCGGCGGTGCCCTCGCCGGGGACGTAGCCGTCCGCGTCGACGCCGAAGGCCTGGCAGTGACCGGTGGGGCTGAGGAACTTGCCCTCGGACAGCAGCCGGTACTTGCCCGGGTGCGTCATGAGGTTCACGCCGCCCGCCACGGCCGTCGCGCAGTCCCCGTCGCGGATGCTGCGGACGGCCAGGTGCAGGGCGGTGAGCCCGCCGGAGCACATCGTGTCCAGGGCGATGCTCGGGCCGTGCAGGTCGAAGGCGTACGAGACCCGGTTGGCCAGGGCGGCGAAGGAGCTGCCGATGACCCGGTCGGGGGCGGTGAGGTCCTGGTAGTGGCCGAACATCGCGGCGACGAAGACGCCCACGTCGCCGGTCGGCCGGGCGAAGTGCCCCGAGTCCTCCAGGGCGTGGTAGACGGACTGCAGGAAGCGGCGCTCCTGCGGGTCCATGTACCGCGCCTCCAGGGGCGCGATGTTGAAGAAGACGGGGTCGAAGTCCAGGGCGTGGTCGAGGAATCCGCCGTGCCGGCCGTACGAGGTGCCCGGCTCGTCCGGTGCGAAGGAGTGGGCGTCACGCCAGTCCCAGCGGTCGCCGGGGATCACCCGGACCGAGTCGTCGCCCCGCAGCAGCGCCTGCCAGTACGCCTCGGTGTCGGCGCCGCCGGGGAACTCGCCGGCCATGCCGATGATGGCGATGTCGTCGGGGCGGTAGGCGTCGGGCTCGGGAGTGTCGGGCTCGGGAGTGTCGGGTTCGGGGGTGGCGGTCTCGGGGGTGGCGGTCTCGGGGATGACAGGGGCGGCGGGCGCGGCGGGCGGCGTGAACACCGGGGCCGGGGTCGGACTTGGGGCAGGTGTCGCGGCGGACCGCACGGCCCGATGGTGCTCCGGACGGACCGGCTGCACCGACTCCGCGGACCGCTCCCCCGACTGCTCGCCCGGCTGCTCCCCCGCGACCGAAGTCTCCAGCTCCGCACGGAAGTTCTCGGTGAGGTACGCGCCGAGCTCGGCGACCGTCGGGTA
This sequence comes from Streptomyces sp. KL116D, assembly GCF_030766975.1. Lineage (NCBI taxonomy): Bacteria > Bacillati > Actinomycetota > Actinomycetes > Kitasatosporales > Streptomycetaceae > Streptomyces > Streptomyces sp. KL116D. Next base: position 22,352 of record NZ_JASERH010000097.1, read on the forward strand.
CTCGAAGAGGACCGCCCGGCTCAGCCGGGACGACCCGGTGATGCCCAGGCGGGTCTCGATGTCCCGGCTGATGCGGATGCTGCCGACGCTGTCCAGGCCCCGGTCCAGCAGGTTGTCGTCGTCGCGCAGGTGCCGCAGGCCGCTGTGCCGGACGACGAGGTCGCGCAGCCACCGGGTGGTCAGGGCGAGCAGGTCGGGGACGGCGGTGCCCGGCACGGCGGCAGCGGGCGCGGCGGCCCGCGGCTCGGCCGCCGGTCCGGCCTCCGCACCCGCGTCGCCGTCGATATTCAACTCACCCTCAAAAACGGCCAGTTGACGCACGCCGCAGGCGATGGCCGACATCAGCACGTCGCAGGCCCGCTCGGGGGACATCGCCCGCAGCCCGGAGTCGTCGTCGGGCATCTGCATGCCGTCGGTGTCCCACAGGCCCCAGTTGACGCTGTGCCAGTCGGGCCGCAGCGCGGTGAGCCGGTCCAGGAACGCGTTGGCCGCTCCGTAAGCCGCCTGGCCGACGTTCCCGGTGACGCCGGTCAGCGAGCTGAAGTGCACCACCGTGGCGGGCCGGTGCGGTCCGGTCACGGCCGCCAGGTTGAGGGCCGTGGCCACCTTCGGCCGCAGCACGTTCTCCAGCCGGTCGGGCGTCAGGTTGTACAGCAGGCAGTCGTCCAGCACACCGGCGAGGTTGAACACCGCCTTGACCGGACCGAACTCGTCGTGGACGTAGCGCAGCGCACCGTCGAGCGCCGCGAACTCGTCGGCGGGCGCGCCGAGATGGCTGCGCACCCCGGCTTCCCGCAGCGCCTCCCGCGCCCGCGGGTCGGGGGTGCCGCGGCCCACGACGAACACGTCGGCGCCGCAGGTCCCGCTCAGGTACCGGCACAGCCGGCGTCCGACGCCCCCGGTGCCGCCGATGACGACGACGCGGTCGCCCGCGCCGAACACGTCGGTGGGCCGCACGGTGTCCAGCGCCGCCGGTGCGTGGCCGAGGCGGCTGATCCGGTCGCCGTCGGCCCGCAGCCGCGCCCCCGGGTGGCGGGCGCCTGCCGCGGTCCACGCGCGCAGGCGTTCCGGGGTGACGGTGCCGTCGTGGACGACCTCCGTGTGCACGAGCGGGCATTCGAGCGCGGCGGTGCGGGCCATGCCGTCGAGCAGTGCGGGCAGCGCGTCACCGGCACGGGAGAGCGTGACGAGGTGGACGCGGCGGCCCGATGCCCGTACGGCCTGGAGCAGCGCGAGCCCGGCGCGGGCGAACCGCACCGCCGTGCCGTACTCGGCCTGCCCGCCGGACGGCGCGCCGCCCCAGGCCACCACCAGGGTGGTGGCGCGGGCGGTGTGCCGTCGCACCTCCTGCGCGAGCCGGTCCTCACCCAGGGTGGCGGGATCGGTGTAGCAGCACTCGGCGCCGAGGGAGCGGGCCGCCGCCGCGATGTCCTCCCGGTCGGTGACCACGACGGTGGTACCGGCCGGCTCGCCGGGTCCGTCCGGGGCGGCGAGGTCGGTGTACCGAGGGGCTAGCGATTCCATGGGTCATCCCCGAGAGAGAAAGTGAGGTCGCGACGGGCCGGCGGGTGGGGGCTCATACGCCCATGAACTCCTTGATCCCCCGGAACTGGCCGAGGGCCGGCGCGTCGTCGGGGAACGGGTACGCGACGCCCAGCCGGTCGGCGATGACCATGCCGGAGACGATCGCGCCCTCGTGTCCGGTGACGCTGGTGTCGGTGCCGCAGAACCAGAGGTTGTCGCGGCCCTGGATGCGGCTGAGCCGCTTCTTGCGGCCGACGTCCACCGGGCGGAGCTGGGGCAGCTTCCACTTGCGCCGGACGATGACCTGCGCGGGGTCGACCTCCTCCTGCGGGTCGAACGTGATGAGGATGGGCTGCTCGACGTCCCGGTAGGGGTGCAGCACGTTGCAGTTGCGGGTGAGGCTGCCCATCTGCTCCTCGGCGCGGGCGAGTTCGAAGTCGTCCGGCATCCGGAACTGGCAGTAGGCGTTGCGGCCGACCGTGCTGAGCCAGCTCTCGTCCTGGTGCAGCACGCTCTCCACCGGCACGTACGCGAAGTCGCCGAGCAGCTCCGCGTACTCCGGGTCCGGGGTGCGCAGCAGGGACAGCGTGATGTCCGCGTGCGTGGCGAACACGACCTGGTCGAACTCGTGCGCCTGCCCGCCGGCCACCACGGTCACGCCCGCGTCCGTCGGGGTGACGGACTCGACGGGCGTGTTCAGCCGGATCCGCTCGCCGAGCTCGGCCTCGATCAGGCCGAGGTAGGCGTGGATGCCGCCGTGCGCCTTGCGCCAGTAGCCGGGGGCGAAGAAGGAGAGCAGGTTCATGCTGAAGGACAGCGCGACGTACATGAGGTTGTAGTCGAGCGACGGCGCGTGGCAGCCCGAGTAGATGCTCAGGATCGGGTTCATCGCCTGGTACTTGAACGCCTTGGAGTACCCGTTCTTGTCCAGGTACTCGCCGATGCTCATGGTCTTGTACGAGTCGTCGCCCGAGCTCGGCAGTTGGTTCATCTCCTGGTGGAACCGGTCGAACTCGTCGTGCAGCTCCTCGCGCAGCGCGCCGAGGAAGTCGAGGTTGTTCCACGTCTGCCCCTCGCCGGGGAAGTCGACGTGCACGGAGGACGGCGCGACGTAGGTGCCGATGCCGAAGTCGGTCAGGACGCGGAACAGGTTGGGCGAGAGCTTCTCGTTGAAGTGCTCCACGCCCATGTCGACGTGGAGGGTGCCCTGGTCGGTCTCGACCGGGTGGCTGTAGGCGTGCCCGCCCAGGTACTCGCCCGCCTCGAAGAGCGTGACGTCGTACTTCCGGGACAACTGCCAGGCCGCGACGGCGCCGGAGCCGCCGCCACCGATCACGGCGATCCTGCTGTTTGCTGATTCCACGGTCATCACTTCCTGGGCTCGGCCTGCGGCGCGGGTTCGTCGCCGAGGATCTGTGCGCTCAATTTGGTCAGGACCGTGCCGGGACCGATCTCCTCGAAGGTCTTGTGTCCCGTACGGGCCAGATGGGTCGTGGTCTGCCACCACCGCACCGGCTTCACCAGCTGGAAGACCATCTCCTCCAGCAGGTGGGCGGCGCCCAGCGTCCGGCCGCTCGTCGTGGAGACGACGGCCTTGGCGGGCGGCGCGAACTCCCGGTCCCGCAGGAACCGGGCGAAGTCGCGCCTGGCCTGCTCCATGTGCCGGGAGTGGAAGGCCCCGCTGACCGGCAGCCACACGCAGCGCAGGCCGGTCTCCTCCAGGCGCGGCGCGAGTTCGTCCAGGCGCGGTTTCGCCGCGCTGAGGACGACCTGTTCGCGGCTGTTGTAGTTGGCGACGTCCACGTCGAAGAACTCCAGCCGGGCGAGGTGTTCGTCGATGGCGTGCGCCTGCGGGCCGAGGACGGCGATCATCGCCCCGCCGCGCGCCTCCTGCATGAGAGCGCCGCGCTTGGAGACGATCTCCAGTCCTTCGAAGAGGTCGAAGACACCGGCCGCGAACAGCGCCGGGTACAGGCCGAGGCTGTGGCCCGTCACGCAGCGCACCGGTTGGTCCCCGTGCCGCTCGACGTGCGCCAGGTACATCAGGCAGCTGACGAAGTAGACCGCCTGCTGGGTGTACGAGGTCTCGTTGAGCAGGGCGTGCGGGTCCTCCAGGCACAGTTCGCGCAGGGAGTGCCCGACGACGTCGTCGGCCCTGGCGCACAGGTCCGGGTAGGCGTCGAAGACTTCCCTGCCCATGCCCAGGCGCTGGGAGCCCTGCCCGGGGAACATCAGGACGTCGATGGCCATCGCCGCCCCCGTCAGTTCAGCTCGGTGACGGTGAACGGCGCGGCGGCCGGCGCCGGGGAGGGGCCCGGGGCGGCGGCGCCGCTGCCGCCACCGACGGCGACCGACACGACTTCCTCCAGGGCCACCAGGACATCGCCGTGCTCGTCGGTGAAGAAGAAGTCGTACGTACGGGTCCGCTGCGAGCCGCCGGGCCGGGCCACGCAGTGGCAGTACACGGCCTCGTCGCGCGGGGCCCTGACCACGGTGAGGCGGCCCAGGACGTAGGGGACGAACACGGGGCCGCCGGTGCCCTCCTCGGCCGCCAGCAGGATGGACAGCTGCATCCCGCAGTCGAGCAGTGCGGGCGACAGGCCGTACCCCCAGTCGCGGTCGACGTGCAGGAAGGCCCGTACCGCGCCGGGTCCGACCTCGGCCCAGCGCACGCCGCGCAGCGGTTCGCCGTAGTCGTAGCCGAGGCGCCGGAAGGTGTCGTAGATCTCCCGCCGGTGCTGCTTGCGGGCGCCCGCGGGCGGGGCGGGCGGGGTGCCGACGGCGGCCGGTGCCGTCACCTCGGCGGTGCAGTGCGCTTCGCCGGTGGCGCGGTCGACGATCGACAGTTCGGTGCCGCGCTCGCGGACCTCGACGGCCGCGGGGTCGGTGATCGGCTTCTGCCAGAGCACGTTGCCGAGGGCGCGGCCCTCGGCGCGCCCGGCGAGGACGGCGAGCGTCCAGGCGGCGGGCGCCATGGGCACGCCGTCGATGCGGTGGGCGGACACCAGCGAGTCCAGCGAGTGGAAACCGGACTCCTCGGACCTGATCCAGTGGCGGTGACGCAGCAACGGGTAGGCGGGCAGGTCGGCGGGGGCGGTCCTCGGGTAGTAGGCCGCCCAGTCCGGGGAGCCGCCCGACTCGTACAGGGCGGCGATGTCGTGGGCGGTGCGGGCGGAGAGTTCCTCGACCGCGGCCGGTGCCGGGGCGGCCCGGGGCGCGGGGCGGCGGCTCAGGTCCTGCTCCAGGCCGCGGACGAGTTCGTCCTGGTCGCGGCAGACGATCGCGACGCGGTGCGCGAGGCCGTCGCGGCGGCAGGCCAGCGTGTGGGCGAGGGCGTCCATGTCGACGCGGCGCCCGCGCAGCCACTGCGCCAGCTCGTCCATGGCCAGTTGCAGTCCGGCGCCGGTGTGGTGGGAGAGCGGGATGACGTAGGTGTCGCGGCGCGGGCGGCCGGCGGTCGCGGTCCGCTCGGGGACGCCGCGCAGGACGACGTGGGCGTTGGCGCCGCCCGCGCCGAAGGAGCTGACGGCGGACACCAGGGGCAGGTCGGCGGGCCACCGCTCGCGCTGCGTGCTGAGCTTGAAGGGGGTGTCATCGAAGTCCAGGTGCGGGTTGGTGCGTTCGGCGTGCAGCGAGGGCACCAGGGAGCCGTGGCGCATCTGGAGGACCGCCTTGAGCACACCGCTGAGGCCGGCCGCGGACTCCAGGTGGCCGATGTTCGACTTCACCGAGCCGAGCCGGATCCGCTGGGTGCCGGCCGCGGCGTAGGCCTTGGTGAGGGCCCGCAGTTCGATGGGGTCGCCCAGGGCGGTGCCGGTGCCGTGGGCCTCGACGTAGCCCACCTCCTCGGGGGCCGTGCCGGCCGCCGCGAGGGCCTTGGTGACGAGGGAGTACTGGGCCTCGGGGTTGGGTGCGGTGTAGCCGTTGGCCCGGCCGCCCGCGTTGACCGCGGAGCCGCTGATGAGGGCGTATACGCGGTCGCCGTCGCGCAGGGCGTCCTCGGCGGGCCTGAGCACCAGGCTGATGACGCCCTCGCCGTCGACGAAGCCGTCGGCGCCCGCGCCGAACGGCCGGCACTCGCCGGTGCGGGACAGCATCTCCAGGCCGCACAGGAGCTGGTACTGCCGGGGGTGCGTGATGAGGTTGACGCCGTTGACGACGGCGCGGTCGCACTCCCCCGTGCGCAGGGACTGGCAGGCGAGGTGCAGCGCGGTCAGGGACGCCGAGCAGGCGGTGTCGACGGCCATGCTGGGGCCGTGCCAGTCGAAGTGGTACGAGGCGCGGTTGGCCATCGACCAGAACGTGGAGGTGGGCGGCTCGGCCCCGGGTTCGGTGGTGGTGTGCCAGGCGTAGCCGCCGTTCATGACGCCGACGAAGACGCCGGTGTCGCTGCCGGCGAGCTGGGCGCGGCTGTGCCCGGAGTCCAGGATCGCCAGGTAGGTCTGCTCCAGGACGAGGCGTTCCTGGGGGTCCATGCGCGCCGCTTCGCGGGGCGTGATGCTGAAGAAGGTGTGGTCGAACGCGTCGATGTCGTCGATGAACGCGCCGCGTTCGGTGTACGCGACGGCGTCGGGGCCGTCCGCGACGCGGGTCCTGAACCGCTCGGGGGGCACGGTGGACGTGCAGTCCAGGCCCTCGAAGAGGTTGTCCCAGAACTCCGCGGCGTTCGCCGCCCCGGGCAGCCGCGCGGAGACGCCGACGACGGCTATGTCACCGGGGCGTGGCATCAACTCGGCTTCGGGGCGATGGACTTGCTCGGGCTGGGCGGACACGACGGGCACGGTGTGCTCGGTACGGTCCGGCTGCGCCTGCGGCTCGACGGCCGGTTCGGCGGCGGCCGGGGCGGGGGCGACAGGAGCGGGGAACGCCTCCGCCACCGTGTCCGCGTGCTCGGTGACCAGGAACTCCACCAACCGCGCCACCGTCGGATACTCGAACCACACCGTCGCGGGCACATACCCCACCCGCTCACGCAACGGCTTCAACAACTCCATCGAGATCAACGAATCGATCCCCATGTCCCGGAACGGACGATCCAGCTCCACCTCCGACACATCGAGCCGCATCGTCCCCGCGATCACCTCACGGACGAACTCCTCCACCCGCCCGCGCACATCACCCGTCGCCGCGACGGCAGCCGGGGCGGCAGTGGCCGTGCCGGGCGGCTCGTCCGCCGGGCCGGCCAGCGCGACGAGGACCTGCTGCCCCTCGCCGCCGTGGGTCCGCACGGCGCCGAACCCGGCCTCGTGCATGAGCAGTTGCCACTGGTCGCTGCCGAGCAGGGGGCTGTGCTCGATGCGGTACGGGTCGTTGCTGAGCCACCAGCCGTCGGTGAGGCCGAAGGTGAGCGTGGCGTAGTCCTGCCGGGTGGTGATCTCGTTGAGGACGAGGATGCCGCCCTCGCGCAGCACCTTGCGCACGTTGCGCAGCGTGCCGGGGACGTTCGCCGTGGCGTGCAGCACGTTGGTGGCCACGACGACGTCGAAGGACCCGGTGTACTCCTCGGGCGGGTTGTCGATGTTGCAGATCTCGTAGGAGACGTACGGGTAGTCGTCGCCGAAGGCGTCGCGGGCCTTGTGCAGGAACGCGTACGACAGGTCGGTGAAGTGGTAGCTCACGTCGCGCGGGTCGAGCCGCGGCAGGACGAACTTGGTGGTGCTGCCGGTGCCGGCGCCGATCTCCAGGACGCGCAGCGGGCGGCCCGCCGTGCGGCGCTGGTAGTTGGTCACCACCTCGGCGCAGATCCGGTTGAAGTAGTCGGCGATGGGGTTGCTCTGGTAGACGGGCGCGACCAGGTCGAAGGAGCCGTCGGGGAACAGCACCTCGACCGCGTCGATCGCACCGCTCAGGACGTCGGGCAGATGGTCAAGGCACCGGTCGAGCAGAGTGATGTGGCCGGTCAACTCCGGGTAGTCGCGCAGGAGTTCGGCGCGGGGCAGGGAGTGGGCCGCGGGCATGGCGGCGATGGCGTCCGTCAGCAGCGCGTACTTGCCGATCGCGCCGGCCGGCAGCGGCACCTGGCGCAGCCGCCACCGGGTGTACGCCTCCAGGCGCTCGGAGAGGTCCCGGTTGCGGGCGACGTCGGAGTCGTCGTCCCGCAGGACCGGCACCACGTCGGTGAGGACTCCCGGGGAGCCGGTGGTCGGTGCCGCGGCGGCGGCGGGCTTGTGCGGCGTGATTCCCATGCGCTCCAGCGCCTCTTCCGTTCCCTTGACACACGTGATCCGTCGGTCGTCGCCCGCGAGGAACCGCTCGATGACCGCCAGCCCTTCGGCCGGTTCGATCGAGCCGATCCCGAGGCCCTGCATCCGCTCCCGGTACTCCGGCTTCGCCACGACCCCGATCTCGCCCCAGTAGCCCCAGTTGACGACCTTGGCGTCGATCAGCAGGGCCTGGTGGAGGAGGTCCGCGTAGGCGTCCTTGGCCACGCAGGCGGCGGCGTAGTTGCCCTGTCCCGCGCTGGCGATGTGGGCCTGGACGGAGGAGAAGAAGAGGCAGAAGTCGAGTTGTCGGCCGCGCAGCGCGTCCACCAGGTGGTGGGTGCCGTGCAGCTTCGGGCGCAGTACGTCGCCGAGGACGCTCCCGCTCATGGTGGCGAGGGTGGCGTCCTGGAGGACGAGGGCGGAGTGGACGACGCCGTGGATGACCTCGTGGCCGTCCAGCGCCCGCTTGAGGGCCGCCGCGTCGGCCAGGTCGACCTGGTGGTAGTGCACCGCGCGGGCGCCCGACTCCCGTATCCGGTCGGCCTGTTCGGCGAAGTCCGCGGGGGCGCGGCGGCCGATGACGACCACCTCGGCCCGGTACTCGGCGGCCAGGTACTCGGCGAGCAGGCCGCCGAGTCCGCCGGTGCCGCCGAGGACGACGTAGGTGCCGCCGGTCCGGAACGCCGAGTGTTCGGGCCAGCCGGGGAGGACCGCAGGCTCCATCGACGCGACGGCGTACGCGTCGTCCCGGACGCAGACGGGTGCGCCCGCGACGGTCGGCAGCGGCCGGTCGAGGGCGGCGGCCAGCGTCGCGGCGGTGAGGTCGGCGAGACAGAAGCAGCGCACGGACCAGTCGGGCCGCTCCTTGGCGAGGGCCTGGGCCAGGCCGACGTACACGCCGTCCGCGGGGTGGGTGGCGGCGGTGAACAGCGGGCTGTGCACGGCCTTGTCGGTGAACACGTCGAGGCGGACCCGCGGCCAGCGGTCGAGGGCGTGGACGAGGTCGAGGAAGGCGGTGTGGTCCGCGTCGCTGATGCCGTCGGCCCAGGAGGTGCGGCTGACGAACACCAGGTGCTCGTCGGCGGCCGGGGCGGCGGCGAGCGCGGCCACCGCGGGGGCGTCGAGGCGCAGCACCCGGTGGCCGGGGAACCGCTCCGTCAGTTCCTGGTGGAGTCGGGTCTGGGACGGCGGCACCAGGAAAGTGCGCGGGCCGCCGTCCGCGGCGCCCGGCGGGTCGAGCCTGCCGTGCGTCCACTGCGGCGCGAACACCATCGAGTCCACGGCGGCACGGCGGACCAGCGAGACGTCGGGGCGCGCCGTACCGGACGCGGAGTTTCCGCTTCGCCATTCGTTGCGACTCAACAAAATCCCCTATGTCTAGGACGCCGATTCGGGAAAGGAATCAAAGGGCGGAATCAGAGGGCGGGTTCACAGGGCGGGTTTGACGCCGAGGTCGACGACCGAGAGAAGCGGTCCGTAATCCTCGTCGTACACCGTGAAGTGGGTCCGGAAGGGAGAGAGTTTCTCCGTCAGGACGAATGCGGAGTCGGCGGGAAACCGCGCCGGAGCGTGAAAGATCATATGTCCCATGGAGAAGGGCATCAAGCTGTCCCGGTGTTCCCCGACGGAGATCGCCAGGCCCGACTGGAAGGCGCAGTCGAGGAGGTTGACCAGGCCCATCGGTGTTCCGTCGTTGTGCGAGAGCCACGCCAGGGACCGTTGTCCGTACCGCTGGACATAGGTGTTGCGGCGGAAGTAGGGGCCGTAGTCGATGCCCATGTCCGAGAACGCTCCGTAGAGTTCGCTCCGGGTGAGATGGGACGTGGTGTGCGCGCAGATCTCGTCGCGCACGTCCAATCCGATCACGGGTTCCCGGTCCAGTTTCTCGACCGTTCCCGTCTTCTCGAAAAGAAGTGTGCCCATCGCGCAGAGGGCACCGCGATTGGTCACCGTGTAGTCCAGCGCGGTCGCGTCGCCCGGCGGGGCTCGGAAGGCCACGACGAGGTCGTCCAGCGGCTCCTCGCCGGACACGGGCCGCAGCCAGGCGGCGTCCCGGACGGCGAACACGGTGGCGCCGGGGCGGAGTTGACCGGCTCCGCGCAGCGCCATCTCCAGACAGGCGACGCCCGGCAGCACGCGGCGCCCGCCCACCAGGTGCTCTCTCAGATAGGTGTGGTCGCGGTCGATGTGCGCCCGGAAGGTGCCCGGCTCGTCGGCCGCGAGGAGCCGGATCGGCTGCACCGCGGCGGGTCGGGCCGCCGTGCCGGCCTGCGTCTGGGGCGTCATGCGGTCCGTCCCTCGTCGGTGAACCAGAGATCCGTGTCGTCGAACGGGTAGCCGGGCAGCCGCAGCCGCTGCGGGGTGTGCGGCGCGAACAGCGCCTGCCAGTCGACCGGCCGGCCGGACAGGAAGGCGTCGCGGGCCGACTCGGGGGTCGGCTGTCCCACGTCCCGCCCCCACTCGGGCGTCCCTGCCTGCGCCGGTGTCTGCGGGTGGACGGGTTCGCCCGCCGTGCGCAGCGCGTGCAGCAGTTCGGCGCCGGACGACGGGCACCACGCGAGGCGGTACGCCATCGGCTCGCGCCGGCACAGGGTGTACGAGAGGTCCCGCAGGTCCTCGTCCGACAGCGGCCCGCCGCGCTCGACGTGGTCGAGCAGCGCGGCCGTCACCCGGCGCAGCGCCTGCGGGGTGCGCGCCGACAGCGGGACGAGGCGGGTGCGCGCGGGGGTGGCGCGCCGGGCGGCGGGGGCGGGCGGCGCGGAGAGCACCACGTGCGCGTTGGTGCCGCCGAAGCCGAACGAGCTGATCCCGGCGACGAGTTCGCCGTCGTCCCAGGGCACCGTCTCGCCCAGCACCTCGAAGGGGGTGCCGTCGAGGGTGATGCCGGGGTTGAGTTCCTGGAAGTGCAGGTTGCCCGGCAGGGTCCGGTGCTCGAACGCCTTGATCACCTTGGTCAGGGAGGCGACGCCCGCGGCGGGCTCCAGATGCCCGATCTGGGACTTGACCGCGCCGAGCCGCACCCGGCGCCCGTCGGGGCCCGCGGGCCCCGGCACCAGCTGCTCCCAGGCCCGCTTCAGCGCGTCGATCTCGATCGCGTCGCCGAGCACGGTGCCGGTCCCGTGGGTCTCTATGTAGCCGGTGCGGGCGGCGAGTTCGGGGGTGTAGGCGTCCAGGAGGAGGCTGTACTGGGCGTTGGGGTTGGGGGCGGTGAGCGAGTTGGCGCGGCCGCCGTGGTTCTCGACCGCGCTCTCGACGACGGCGCGGATGTCGTCGCCGTCGGCGACGGCGTCCGCCAGCCGCTTGACCAGGAAGCTGCCGTAGCCCTCGCCGCGGACGTAGCCGTCGGCGGCGGCGTCGAAGGTCGCGCACCGGTGCTCGGGAGAGAGGAACCGGGCCGCGTGCAGCCCCTCGTTGATCTGGGAGTCGAGGATGAGGTTGACGCCGCCGACGACCGCCGCGTCGCAGACGCCCGCCCGCAGGTCGCGGCAGGCCTTGACCAGCGCGACCAGCGATCCCGAGCAGGCCGTGTCGAGGACCGTGGAGGGGCCGTGCCAGTCGAACCAGGAGGAGATCCGGTTCGCGACGAGGCTCATGGAGTGCCCGACCAGCGAGTACGGGATCTGCCGTGCGTCGGCCCTGGCCTGGAGCAGCGCGTAGTCGCTGCCGGTGGCGGCCATGTAGCAGCCGGTCCGGGAGCCGCTCAGCTCCGACGGCGCGTATCCGGCGTCCTCCAGGGTGTGCCACACGGACTGCAGCAGCAGCCGCTGGCGCGGGTCCATCCAGCTGGCCTCGCGGGGCGAGATGGAGAAGAACCGGGCGTCGAAGCCCTTGATCCCCGGCAGGAACCCGGCGAACTCACCGGGCAGTTGACGCTCCGTGCCGGCCGGGCCGACGCAGTTCTTGCCGTCGAGCAGGGTCTGCCAGAACGTCTCGGGGTCCGGTCCGCCGGGCAGCACGGCGGCGAGCCCGACGATGGCCAGCCGGTCGTCGCCGCCGGAGCGCCGGGGAGCGGTCGCGGGCGCCGCGGCCGCGGGCCGGGCGGTCCGCTGCGGTGCGGCCGGCCCGTCGGCGCGGCCCTCGGTCAGCCGTGCGACGGTCTCGGCGACGGCCCGCAGCGTGTTCATCCGGTAGAAGTCGTGGGCGTGGACGACGATCCCGTACCGGTCGCTGATCCGGGCCGCGAGGACGTTGTAGCCGAGCGAGGTGACGCCCTGGTAGCCGAGCGGCCGGTCGGCGTCCGGTTCCGGCAGGCCCAGTTCGGCGGCGACGAGCCGGCGCAGCTCGGTGAGCAGATCGGTCCCGGGCGCCTCGGCGGTGTCCGTGGCGGCCGGCCGGGCGGCGGTGCCCTGCGCGGGCCGCTCGTCCTCGGGGAACAGGCCGAGCTCGGACAGCGGCGCCTCGCCGAGCCTCTTGACGTCGGTCTTGCCGTTGGCGGTGAGCGGGATCTCGGCCAGCCGGTGCACGGCCTGCGGAACCATGTAGTACGGCAGGGTGTCCCGGCACCGTTCGAGCACCGCGGCGGCGTCGAAGGGCTCGTCGGCGGGCAGCCGCACGAAGCAGCGCAGGTGCGGCTCGGGCTCGGACCGCACGACGGCGACCACGGTCGCGGACGGCACCTGGGCGGTGACCGCGGCGGTCACCTCGCCGAGTTCGATCCGGTGTCCGTTGACCTTGCGCTGGCCGTCCTTGCGGGAGACGTACGTGAGGTGTGGTCCGTCGTGGCGGACCAGGTCGCCGGTGCGGTAGGAGGGCGTGCCGTCGGGCAGCGTGCCGAACGCCGTCGCCGGGGCGTTCAGATAGCCGAGCGCGACGCAGTCCCCGGCGATCATCAACTCGCCGCACATGCCCGGGGCGACGGACCGGCCGTCGGCGTCCACCACGTAGTAGCGGGTGCCCTGCGCGGGCTCGCCCAGGTGGATGCGCCCGGCATCGGTGACGCGCTGCCAGCTGGCCCAGATGGTCGCCTCGGTCGGGCCGTACATGTTGTAGACGGCGGCGCTCTGGCTCAGCAGGTACTGCGCGAGGTCGCGGTCCAGGGCCTCCCCGCCGCACAGCAGCGTCATGGGCCGCCGGGCCCGCCAGCCCGCGGACCTGAGGATCCGCCAGGTGGACGGCGTGGCCTGGACGACGCTCGCCCCGCTGGCGTCGATGCGCTCGGCGAGCAGGGTCGCGCTGGTCCTGGCCTCCTCGGACAGGACGTGGACGGTGGCGCCGCACAGCAGCGGCAGCAGGATCTCCATGAGCGAGATGTCGAAGCCGATCGGGGTCAGGGCCACGATGCGGTCGTCCGGACCCATCCCCGGGTCCTGGCGCACCGCGTCGAGGAAGTTGGCGAGGTTGCCCTCGCTCACCGCGACGCCCTTGGGGGTGCCGGTCGATCCCGAGGTGAACAGCACGTACGCGGTGCGGTCCGCGTCGGCCGGGGCCACCGGCACGGGCTGCGGCGGCCCGGGCGCCGGGGACGGCGCGGCGTCCACCTCCAGGGCCGGTGTGCCGGGGAACAGGCGGGCCGCGCGGTCCCGGGTCGCCGGGTCCACCAGGACGACGCCGAGTCCGGCGGTCTCGGCCATGTACGCGAGGCGGCCGTCCGGCAGGTGCGGGTCGAGCGGGACGAAGGTCCGGCGCAGGGCCAGTGCGGTCAGGTACGCGACGGGGATCGCGGCGGACCGCTCCAGGAGGACGCCGACCGGCCGGGTGTCGTCGGCGGGCAGGGCGTCGCCGAGCCGGTGGGCGGCGGCCAGCAGTTCGCCGTAGCTGAGCGAGCGGTGGTCGTCGACGACGGCCACCCGGTCCGGGTCCGCGGCGGCGGCCTCGACGAGCGCCGCGCCGAGGCCCCGGCCGGTCCGCGCGGTCCCGGCGGCGCCCTCGGCGACCGGTTCCAGCGGGCGCGACAGGTCGCAGTGCGCGGGCGGGCGGTGCGGTTCGGCCGTCATGAACCGGGCCAGCCGCAGGAAGTTGGTGGCCAGCGCCGACAGGGCCTCGGGCGACAGCACGCGCGTGGAGGAGTCGAAGGAGAGGTGGATGCCCTGGGCGTCGGCGCTGAAGTTGACGCTCAGTTCGCTCGCGCTGCCGGTGTCGGGCTTGCGCACCCAGGAGGCGGTCACGCCCGCCAGCTCCGGCAGCGCGGTCGGCAGCATCGCCGACGAGGAGTTGACCACGAGGTTGAGGACGCTGCCGCCCTGGTCGGCGGTGGGGCCGGGCCCGGCGGCGGCGAGGGCGAGCAGGTCGGCGGTCGGGAAGCCCTGGTGGTCGCGGAGTTCCTCGCGCTGGGTGCGTATCTGCTCGAACAGCGCCAGCGCGGACGGCCCGCCCGCGACGTCCAGCCACAGCGGCAGCAGATTGGTGTGGCAGCCGTACGGGGAGCCGTACGTCCGGGTGTCCACGGTGTGCGCGACGACGACGTCGCGGTCGTCGTCGCCGTAGGCGTGCACGAGGGCGCCGGTGACGCCCACCACGAACTGGAGCGGGCTCAGCTCGTGTTGGCGCAGGAACCGCTGGACGTCCTCGGCCCGTTCGCCGCTGATCGTCTCCTTGACCGAGATCCGGCGGCCGTCCCCGTGGGGCGCGGCGCCGCCGAAGGGCAGCGGCTGGTGCAGCGGGCGGCCCGCGAGCGCCGCGCGCCAGTGGGCGGCGTCGCGGTCGGCGTCGGACCGGGTCCTGGCGGCGAACTGCCGCTCCAGGACCGGGGTCTCGCCCCGCCAGCAGGCGGCGAGGGCGGCGAGGAAGGGGGCGTAGCAGCCGCCGTCGAACACCACGTGGCTGAAGTCCAGGCGCAGCAGCAGCTTTTCGGCGGATTCCCGCCACCAGCGAAAGCGGAAGAGTTCCTGGCCGGTGGGATCGATACCGCCGGCGTCGAGCAGGTCGTCCTTCCGCTCGCATTTCCGCAGGACGCGGCGGGGCACCGGGCGGCTTTTCGCCACCAGTTCTCCGCCGACTTCCGTGAAGTAGTCGAGAAGGCGCGGGAACGCGGTGGCGACCACGTCCCGCAATGCGGCGTCGAGACGGTCGGCGTCCACGTCCCCGGTCAGCGCGAACACATAACCGACGGTGAGTCCCGGGTCGTCGGGATTCCGCTGGTACCGATTCCACTGAAAACGCTCGTAGGCGCTTGCCTGACGCTCCGTCATGCACACACACCTTTCAACCGCCCGGGACACCCGAACAATTGGTACACGGCACCGGTCCACCTGCACTCGAATCACGGTCGACCCCGCAGGACAGCGCGCACCGCCGGGTGTTCAACTGCTTCCGGACCGCAATTGGACATCGCCGCCCCTCGGTGCGGCGGAGCGCCCATCGGAGGTACTCAGGTGCTGCTCTCGGAAGACGACGTGGCGCTGTTCGCGCGGGTCAGCGGGGACCGGAACGCGCTGCACTGCTCGCCCGGCCACGCCCGCCGCACGCCCTTCGGCCGGACCGTCGCGCACGGCGTCCTCGCGGTCCTGGGGACGCTCGACGAAAGGGCGACGCCCGGCGAAGGCGCGGCGCCCGACGCAAGGGCGGACGGCGGGGCGGGGGTCTCGGCGGTGGAGGCCGACTTCGGCAATCCGGTGTTCCCCGGGGTGCGTTACCGCACCGATGCGCTGGGTGTCACCGGCACGGGGCACCGGCTGCTCGACGGGGACCGGACCTGTCTGACCGTACGGGTCCGTCCCGGCAGCCCGCCGGACCTTGATCCGCTGCCCGTGCCGCCGGCCCGGACGGCACCCCGGCACACCGTCGCCGACCTGCCGCCGGGCACCGCGGTGTCCGGTGCGTACGGCCCGGACGGGCTCGACGCGCTGGCCGGGCGGTTCCCGGCCGCCGCCCGGCTGCTCGGACGGACGCCGCTGGCCTGCCTGTTGTGGTCGAGCTACGTGGCCGGGATGTCCCTGCCCGGCGAGAACTGCCTGTTGGGGCGGGTGGCGCTGCGCTTCCTCCCGGTCGCCGCGAGCGGGCCCGTCCGGCTGGCGTACGCGGCCCGCGTGGTGCACACCGATCCGCGCTTCGGGCTGGTGTCGCTCGTCGGGGAGGTCACGGCGGACGGCGCGGTCGTCGCCGAGGCGGAGATCGAGGCGATGGTCCGCACGCCCGCGCCGGCGGTGACCTCGGCCGCCCTTGGCGAGCACCTGGGCCCGTCCACCCGGCTGCACGGCGCGTCGGCCGTCGTCGTCGGCGGCAGCCGGGGGCTCGGTGCGGCCCTGTCGCTGGGGCTGGCCTCTCAGGGCTGCGAGGTCTTCGTCGGGCACCGCGGCGACACCCTGCCGACGGCGCTGCGGGCCGAGGCCGAAGGGCTGCCGGGGCGGCTGCACTCCGCGCCCGGCGATGCCGCGGATCCGGACTGGAGCGCCGCGTTGGCGTCCCGCGTCGGCCGGCTCGACCTGCTGGTGTGCAGCGCGGCCCCGCCGCTGCGCACGCTGGGGGTGGCCGCCACGGACCTGGAGCGGATGGACGCGTTCCTGACCGGTGCGGTGCGGCTGGTCAGCGCGCCGCTGAGCGGGCTGCTGCCGCTCCTGGAGCCGGGGCGTGGCCAGTGTCTGGTGATCTCGTCGGCCGCCCTGCGCGAACCGCCGCGCGACTGGCCGCACTACGTCGCGGCGAAGTCCGCGGTGGAGGGCCTGGTCCAGTGGGCGGCCCGGCACCACCCGGGCGTCACGTTCCATCTCGCGCGCCCGGGGATGCTCCGGACCGAGCAGACGAACTCCCCCGGCGCCCGGGAGACCGCGGGCCCCGTGGAGCCGGTGGCGGCGGGCCTGGTCCACCACGTGCTGAACCCGCCTCCCGCCGACGGGGTCCCCCACGTGATCGACGAGGCCGCCCTGACCCCGGCCACGGCCGCCGTGCGGGGGTGAGGGCGGCCGGGGATCAGGCCGCTGACGTGCGGTCCGCGGTCTCCCGGGGTTCCTCGGCCGGGGCGGCTCCCGGGCGCACCGCGGCGAACAGGAGGAAGCCGAGGAGGACGAAGACGGCGGCCGAGAAGACGGGGACCGCGCTGGAGCCGTCGATGATGCCGAAGACGACGCCGGACAGACCCGCGGAGAGCGCGGCCACGGCGCCGGCCGTGCCCATCACGGAGCCCTGGTGGCTGTCGTCCACGGCGGCCGACATCAGGCCGACCAGGCCGCTGTACGAGATGCCGTAGGTGGCCGCGCCGACCAGGCACAGGGCGTAGAGCGCGATCCGCGAACCGGTCAGCGCGGTGCCGGCGATGCACACGGTCATCACCGCGAGCGCCCCGGTCACGGCGATCTGCGGCTTGAGGTACTTCATCGACAGCGGCACCAGCGACAGGAACGAGGCGGCGAGGCCGACGCCGACCACCGAGATGAGGTTGGTGACCCCGCGCTGGTCGAAGCCCTCGTTCGCCGTCAGGTACAGGCCGATGAACTGGAAGAACGCGGTCCAGCCCAGGGACATGAGGAGCAGCGCCGTGGCGAGCACCCGGACGCCCGGGAAGGTGAAGGACTCCAAGAGGTGCTTGACCGGGTTCGGGAAGCGCAGGCGTCCGGTCGGCGCGGGCGCCGGGGCCTCGCGGAAGGAGACCAGCAGGACCAGCAGGTTCAGCAGCGTGATGACGGCCACGAAGACGAACGGGGTCTCCAGGCTGAACCAGGAGACCAGGGTGGAGTCGCTGAGGTAGCCGCCGATGAGCGGGCCCACCACGTAGCCGGTCGAGACGCAGAACATGATCAGGCCGATGGAGTTCACCCGGCGTTCCTTCGGCGTGACGTCCAGGATCGCCGCCTGGGCGACGGGCAGGCTGCCGGAGAACAGACCGCCGACCACCCGGGCGGCGACGAACAGGACGACGTCCTGGCGGGCCAGGCCCCAGATGGTCAGCCCGTAGCTGAGGGCGAGCCCCAGCAGACACAGCATCAGCGTCTTCTTGCGGCGGAAGTGGTCGGACAGCGAGCCGAGCAGCGGGGCGCCGAAGAACATCGCCAGCGAATAGCTGCCGATGGCGATTCCGTAGAACAGGTCGCGGGTGCTCGTGCTGCCGCTGCCCATGATGCCGATATCGGCGTCATAGGCGATGGGAATCAGTACCGGAATGATGAGGCTGACGCTCAGGTTGTCGATCAGGATAATGAAATAGAGGGGGATCAGACTGGCCAACCCGCTTTTGCGCATGGGTGTTTCTCCCGGTAGATCGGTGGGGGGTGCAACGACCGCGGGCGGTATCGTAACGCACCAACTTCCCTGCCAGCACTTGGACTTGAGTGCCGCTTGAGTGCGCCCTGACCGGTCACGGGCACGCTGACGGGTAGCACCTCAACAAGTGCCGATTCACCTTTTCCGCCATATGCGTTGGCCGATCACGGCCGAAACGAGGGTGTTCTCCAGATGGAAGCGAATGAACTGAAGTCCCGGTCCGTGGAAAACACGGTGCTCGATGTGTTCGGCACCATCCTGGGCCTGGACGAGGTCGACCCTGACATCCCCTTCGCCGCCCTCGGCGGGGACTCGATGCGGGCGGTGCGCGTGCTGTCGCGGCTCTGGCGCGACCTGGACGTGGAGCTGCCCGTGCACGCGCTCGGCAACGACACGACCGCCGCCGAACTCGCCGCGGCCGTCCGCGCGCACCTGGACGGCAGGGCCGCATGAGCGACGCGACGAAGCCGGGCATCGCCCTCGCCGCGACGTTCACCGCGGACGGCCTCAGGGACGCGATGGCGCGGCGGCTGCGGGAGAGCGGGCGCGAGGTACTGGCGGCGCCGTACGGGCAGTTGGTGGAGCCGATGCTGGATCCCGGCAGCGTGCTCCTCGCCCACGCCGGGGTGAACGTCGTGCTGCTGCGCGCCGAGGACCTGTTCCGCGGCGCCGCGGACCCGTCGGCCGGTGACCGGCTGCTCGACGAGCTGCTCACGGTGCTGTCCGCCGTGCCGGGGCGGTCGGCCGCCACCTGGCTGGTGGCCCTGACCCCGCCGTCGCCCGCCGCCCTCGCCGACCCGGCCCGGGTGCGCTGGACGGAGGCCGCCGCCCGGCGGATCACCGAGACCGTCGCCCCGCTGCCCGGCGTGCACCTGGTGGCGCTCGACGGCCTCGCGGACCGCTACGAGGTGCCGGAGACGCACGACGAGTACGCCGACCGGATCGCCCATCTCCCGTACACCGACGCCTACTTCGACGCGCTGGCCGACCGGCTCGTGCGGCTGGCCCGCACCACCTGGACCAAGCCCCGCAAGGTCGTGGTCCTCGACTGCGACAACACCCTGTGGGCCGGGGTGTGCGGCGAGGACGGGCCGCTCGGGGTGGAGGTCGGGGCGGGCCGCAGGGCCGTCCAGGAGTTCATGCTCGACCAGCGCGCCCAGGGCAAGCTGCTGTGCCTGTGCAGCCGTAACGAAGAGGCGGACGTCCGGGCCGTGTTCGACGAGAACCCCGGCATGGTTCTCACGCTGAAGGACGTCACCGCGCACCGGATCGGCTGGCAGCCCAAGGCCCGGTACCTGTACGAGCTCTCGCAGGAACTGGGGCTCGCGCTCGACTCGTTCGTGTTCGTCGACGACGACGCCGTGGAATGCGCGTCGGTGCGCGCGGCGCTGCCCGAGGTCGCCGTGGTGGAGCTGACCCGGGACGCGGGCGCCGCGCCCCGCCAGCTGGCCCACGAGAGCGCCTTCGACCAGCTCACGGTGACCGACGAGGACCGGCTGCGGGCCGACTGGTACGGGGCCGAGCCGGAGCGCCGGGCCCTGGAGCAGTCGCTCACGGACTACGAGGAGTTCCTCGCCCGCTGCGCCATCGACGTCACGATGACCCCGCTGACCGACTCCGCCCTCGACCGGGCGGCCCAACTGACCACCCGCACCACCCAGTTCACCCTGGCGGGCACCGCGTTCACGGTGCCGGAGCTGCGCGGGCTGCTCGACGCGGGCGGCCGGGGCTGGACGGTGCGGGTCAGCGACGTCTTCGGCGACTACGGCACCGTCGGGCTGATCCTCGCCCGGCCCGACGGCGACGTGCTGGACGTGCCGGTCTTCCTGCTCAGCTGCCGGGTCCTCAACCGCCGGGTGGAGACCCGGATGCTGCGGATGCTCGCCGACCGGGCGGCGGCGGCAGGCTGCCGCACGCTGCGGCTGCCGTACCGGCCCACCGCGCGCAACGCGCCCGCGCGCCGGTTCCTCCAGGAGGTCTCCGGCCACGCCGTCGGCGCCGAGGACGCCGCCGGTGTCCTCGCCGTCGAGGTCGCCGACTGGACCGAGGCGCCCGCGGTGGCCGCGCCGTAGCCGCGCGCCCCGCCCGTACCCCCATCACGTGGCCGGCGATCGGGCCGGCCCCCACACAGGAACGAGGGAACACCTCCATGAACCCCAGTACGGGACGACGGTCCCCCCGCGGCCGCAGGCTGTGGGCGAGACTGTCCGTCGCCGCGACCGGCTGCGCCGCCCTCCTGCTGGCCACCGTCGCCTCCGCCGAGACCGGTGCCCCCGCCGCGAGCCTCACCGCGCAGGCCGGGGCGGAGCACCGGAGCGTGCCGGTGAAGTCCGAGTGGGTCAGCGCGGGCCAGAACAACCACAACACCCGCCACGCCGCCACCGAACGCACCATCGGCCCGCGGAACGTGGGCCGGCTCGCACCGAAGTGGACCTTCACCACCGAGGGCGACGTCTCCGCGACGCCCACCGTCGTGGGCGGCACGGTGTACGTGCCCGACTGGGGCGGCAAGCTGTGGGCCATCGACGCCGACAGCGGCAAGGAGGTCTGGTCGCACAGCATCGCCGAGTACGACGGCGTCGAGGGGCACATGTCCCGGACCAGCCCCGCGTACTGGAAGGGCGATCTGTTCCTCGGCACCGGCACGCTGACGACGACCGCGCTGAAGAGCGCGTACCTGATCTCCGTCGACGCCCGCACCGGCGAGAAGAACTGGATGACCAAGGTCGACGAGGACCCGACGACGGTCATCACCTCCTCCCCCACCGTGGACGACGGCGTCATCTACGTGGGGACGTCCTCCAAGGCGTCGACCCTGCACGACGAGCCGACCTTCCGCGGCTCGCTCATGGCGCTCGACGCCCGCAGCGGCAAGATCCTGTGGAAGACGTACACGATCCCCAAGGGCTACACCGGCGCCTCCGTGTGGGGCAGCCAGCCCGTGGTCGACCACAAGACCGGTCTGGTGTTCGTGGGCACGGGCAACAACTACACGTCGCCGCCCGGCGTCTGCCTCAACCCGAAGCAGACCGACTGCACCCCGCCGGCCGACGACGACCACTTCGACAGCGTCCTCGCCTTCGACCTGAAGACCGGCAGGATCAAGTGGGCGCACCACACGCTGACGGCCGACACCTGGATGATGTACATGCAGAACCAGGCGCCCGACTTCGACTTCGGTTCCGCGCCCAACCTGTACACCACCGAGATCGACGGCAAGCCGAAGCGGCTGCTCGGCATAGGTCAGAAGAGCGGCGTCTACTACGCCCTCGAACCGGCCACCGGCAAGGTCGTGTGGGAGACGCAGGTCGGTCCCGGCGGTCCGCTGGGCGGCATCCAGTGGGGCAGCGCCACCGACGGCAAGCGCATCTACGTCGGCATCGGCAACGGCGCCCACCTGCCCTGGACCATCAAGGCCGCCGACGGCACGAAGTCCACGGTCAACAGCGGGTTCTTCGCCGCGGTGAACGCGGCCACCGGCGAGATCGAGTGGCAGACCGCCGACCCGCAGGGCAAGGAAGGACAGTGGCTCGACGACTCCTTCATCACCCACGCCAACGGCGTGATGTACGCGGGCTCGTCGGCGCCCAGCGGCACCAACATGTACGCGCTGGACGAGAAGACCGGCAAGATCCTCTGGGACTTCGCCAGCGGCGGCTCGGTCTTCGGCGGCGCGGCCGTGGTCGACGGCAGCGTGTACTGGGGCTCCGGCTACTACATCTCGAACGTGGGCGAGGGCCTGAGCGGCCACAACAACAAGCTCTACCGCTTCACCCTCGACGGCCGCTGACCCACCGTCAGGCGCACACGGAGACGGCCCGGGCATCCTGCCCGGGCCGTTTCGTGGTGCAGCGCGTGCGGTCAGGCCGCCGTCGGCTCGTGGCGCAGCGGCTTCCACCACTGCGGGTTGTCCCGGTACCAGTCGACCGTGCGGGCCAGGCCCTCGGCGAAGGGGACGCGCGGCGCGTACCCGAGCTCACGGATCCGGCTGTCGTCGACGGAGTAGCGGCGGTCGTGGCCGAGCCGGTCGGGCACGTGGGCGATCCGCTCAGGTCCCGCGCCGCACTCCCGCAGCAGCCGGTGGGTGAGGTCGAGGTTGGTCAGCTCCTCGCCGCCGCCGATGTTGTAGGCCTCGCCGGGCCTGCCCTTCTCCAGGACCAGCTGGATGCCGCGGCAGTGGTCGTCGACGTGCAGCCAGTCGCGCACGCACAGGCCGTCGCCGTACAGCGGCACCTGGCCGCCCTCCATCAGATTGGTCACGAAGAGCGGGATGAGCTTCTCGGGGTACTGGTGGGGGCCGTAGTTGTTGCTGCAGCGGGTGACGCTCACGTCCATGCCGTACGTACGGGCGTAGGAGCGCGCCAGGATGTCGGCGCCGGCCTTCGACGCGGCGTAGGGCGAGTTCGCCAGCAGCGCGCAGTCCTCGGTCCAGGAGCCCGTCTCGATCGACCCGTACACCTCGTCCGTGGAGATGTGCACGAACCGGGGGACGCGGGCGGCGCGTGCCGCCGACAGCAGGGCCTGCGTGCCCAGGACGTTGGTGCGCACGAAGTCGTCCGCGCCGGCGATGGACCGGTCCACGTGGCTCTCCGCGGCGAAGTTCACCACCGCGTCGTGGCCGGGCAAAAGGTCGGCGAGGAGCGCCGAGTCGCAGATGTCGCCCTGGACGAAGGTGAGTCCCGGGTGGTCGTGGACGTCGGCGAGGTTGGCGGGGTTGCCCGCGTAGGTGAGTTTGTCCAGGGCCGTGATCCGCACGTCCCCTGGGTCGCCGTACGCCCCGCCGAGCAGCCGGCGCACATAGGTGGACCCGATGAATCCGGCGGCGCCGGTGACGAGCAGTCGCACGGGGATTCCCCTTCTGACGTGGTTCTCACATGGTGCTCATGCGGCGGTCGCGCGGGCCGGGACGACGCTCGGGGTACCGGGTGCGAGGTCCGCCAGGACGGCCCGGGCCACCTCGGTGACCCGGTCCTGGAGGTAGAAGTGGCCGCCCGGGAAGACCCGGGTGCGGCCGGGGACCACCGAGAGGCGCAGCCAGTCGGCCAGGTGGCCGGGCCCGCACAGCGGGTCGTCGGTGCCGGTCAGCGCCGTGACCGGGCAGCGCAGGGCCGGTCCGGCCGTCCAGGTGTAGGAGCGCAGGGCCTGGTAGTCGGCCCGCAGCGCGGGCAGGGCCAGGGCCGCGACCTCGGGGTCGTCGAGCGCGTCGCCGCCGCCGAGCCTGCGGACCTCGGCCAGCAGCGCGTCGTCGCCGGCGAGCCGGTCGGTCGGCCCCGCGCCGGTGGTGGGCGCCACGCGGGCGGACACGAACAGCCGGTGCGGGGTGGCGCCGGCCCGGTCCAGGCGGCGGGCCGTCTCGTAGCCGACGAGCGCGCCGAGGCTGTGGCCGAACAGGGCGTACGGCGCGGCGCCCGGCGTGGCGAGCAGCGCCTCCGCGGTCCGGTCGGCCAGTTCGGTCAGCCGTGACAGCGGCGGTTCGTGCCGCCGGTCCTGCCGTCCCGGGTACTGCACCGCCAGCACCTCCACCCGCGGGCCGAGGGCCTGGGCGAGCGAGTGGAAGCTGCTCGCGCCACCCCCGGCGTGCGGGAGGCAGACGAGCCGCAGCGCGGCGTCGGACGGCGGTCCGAACCGCCGCAGCCAGGTCTCCGCCAGGGGGGCACGCGAGGTCACCGGCCCAGCCTCACCGGGAGGCTGTCGATGCCCCGCAGGAACGACCGGCGCCAGCTGACCTGCTCGGGCTCGATGGCCAGGGAGAGGTCGGGGAAGCGGCGCAGCAGGGCGCGCAGTGCGATCTCGCCCTCCATGCGGGCCAGCGGGCCGCCCACGCAGAAGTGGATGCCGTGCCCGAAGGAGAGGTGCCCGGTGGTGTCGCGGGTGACGTCGAAGCGCTCCGGGTCGGGGAACTTGCGGGGGTCGCGGTTGGCGGCGGCGCCCGCGATGAGCACGGTGCTGTGCGCCGGGATGTGCACCCCGCCGATCTCGACGTCCTCCAGCGAGCCGCGGGTGGTGATCTCGGCGGGGCCGAGGAAGCGCAGGGCCTCGTCCACGGCGTTGGGCAGCACCGCCGGGTCGCGGCGCACCTTGGCGAGTTCCTCGGGGTGGGTGAGGAGCAGGTAGGTGGCCATGGCGATGAGGCTGACCGAGGTCTCGAAGCCCGCGATGAGCAGGATCAGGACCACGGAGGCGAGTTCGTCGTTGCTGAGCCGGTCCTGGTCCTCCTCGTGGACGGTGATCAGCGCCGACAGGAGGTCGGACCCGGGGTCGGCGCGGCGGCGGTCGATCAGGTCGAGGATGAAGCCGACCAGGGCGCGGGCCGCCTGCTCGCGCTGCTCGACGCGGTCGGCCTCGATGACCAGGAACTCGTTGCTCCAGCGGCCGAAGTCGCCCTGGTAGCGCTCCTCGACGCCGAGCAGCTCGCTGATCACGGTGATCGGCAGCGGGTAGGCGAACCGCTCGACGAGGTCGGTCGTGTCCTGCCCGTCGAAGCCGTCGAGCAGCCGCTCGGCGAGCTCCTCGATCCGGGCGCGCATCGACTCCACGCGGCGCGCGGTGAACTCCCGGGAGACCAGCTTGCGCAGGCGGGTGTGGACCGGCGGGTCGTTGCTGCCCATGTTGTTGGCGAAGTAGGGCCGGACGTCCTCGGGGATGCCGTGGTAGGTCGGCAGCTCCACCTCCGGCGGCTGCTTCTTCTGGTCGTTGCTCAGCCGCAGGTCGCCGAGGGCGGCCTTGGCCTCGGCGTGCCGGGTGATCAGGAACGCCTCCCGGCCGATGAAGCTGACCTTGCTCACCGGACCCTGCTCGCGCAGCGCGGCGTAGGTGTCGTACTGGTCGATGTGGAAGAGGTCGCTGTCCAGGCTGGGGACGGCGGCCGTGGTGTCGATCGACACGGGGGTCTCTTTCCCTCGGTTGCGGGTGCGGTGTCCGGTGCCGGTCAGGCAGTCAGGCGGTCACGGTGCTGAGCGTCGGCATGGGGAAGACCAGCCTGCCGCCGCTCCGCAGGTACTCCTGCTCGCGCTCGACGAAGCCGGCGCGGTGGATCCAGGGCAGGACGAGGAGCTGGTCGGGCTTGCGGGACTTCGCCTCCTCCTCGGAGACGATCGGGATGCCGCTGCCGGGGGTGAAGCGTCCGGCCTTCTCCTCGCTGACCTCGCCGATGCAGGGCAGGTCGTCGGGGCCGATGCCGCAGTACTGGAGGGTCACGTTGCCCTTGGTCGACGCGCCGTACCCGAAGGTCACGAGGCCGGCCGCGCGGGACTCGTCGAGGAACCCCCGCAGGTCGGCGCGCTGTTGGCGCACCCGGCGGGCGAACGCCTCGTAGGGGGCCATGGTGTCCAGGCCCGCGGCGGCCTCCTTCTCGCGCAGCGCGACCAGGGAGCCCTCGTCGCGCGGGTGGCGGCCGGGGTTCTTGGCGAGGGTGACGTAGAGGCTGCCGCCGTAGACGTCGGTGACCTCGGCCTTCAGGACGGTGAAGCCGACCTGCTCGGCCATCCACTCGATCTGTTGGAACCCGTAGTACTCCAGGTGCTCGTGGCACACCACGTCGTACGCGTTGGCGTCGAGCATCGACGGCATGTAGCTCTGCTCGGTCGCCCAGACGCCGTCGTCGTCGAGGATCGCGTGGATGTCCCGCATGAACTGCAGCGGGTCCGGGATGTCGTAGAACATGCCGGTCGTCGTGACGACCTTGGCGCGCTGCTTGCCGTAGCGCTCGGTGAAGGCGTCGGCGGTGAAGAACTCGGGGATCAGTTCGGCGGGCGGGTAGAACTCGCGGAACTTCTCGCCGGAGGGGTCGATGCCGACCAGGCGCAGTTCCTCGACGGGGTACTGGTGCAGCAGCGTGCCGTCGTTGCTGCCGATGTCGACGACGATGTCGCCCGCCTGGAGGCCGACCAGTTCGGCGGCGGCGACGGCCTTGCCGCGCAGGTGCTCGACCATGAAGGGCCGGATGCCCGGGCGGTAGCCGTAGCCCTCGCCGTACATCAGGCCGAGGTCCGGGGTGTGGCGCAGTTGCAGCAGTCCGCAGCCGGCGGGCGAGCACTTCACCAGCTCCAGCGGGACCGAGGGCACCGGCTCGTCGAGGCTCTTGGGGAAGACGCAGGTCAGCGCCTGGTCGCCCAGGTCGAGCACGGGGAGCAGTTCGCGATTGCCGCAGACACGGCACTGAGTGATGATCATCGTCTGCTCGTTTCAGTCCGTGGTGACCGTGGCGAGGAGGTAGCCGTAGGACTTGGGGACGCGGACGCCGTCCACCATGCGCTCGAACTCCTCGGGGCCGGTCATCTGGATGACGTCGTCCTTGCGGGCCAGCAGGGCGGCGGCGATGCTCTCCCGGACCGCCTGCGGGGCCAGGGTGTTGGCGGTGACGTCGGTGAACTCCTTGATGACGAGGCCCGCCTGCTCGATGACGGCCCGGTAGTCGGCCATCTCGGGGCTGGTGATGATCTCCTGGAACGTCAGCTCGGTGTCGGGCTGGCTGAACATGTCGGCGAGGACGAGCGTCGAGCCGGGGCGCAGCACGCGCTTGATCTCGCGCAGGACCTTCTCCTTGTCCGGCATGTGGATCAGCGACTCGAAGGCCCAGGCGCCGTCGAACGACGCGTCGGGGAAGGGGAGTTCGGCCGCGTCGGCGTGCCGGAAGCTCACCCGGTCGGCGAGGCCCCGCTCGGCCGCCCGCTCACCCGCGCGGCCGACCTGGTACGAGCTGATGGAGATGCCGACGACCTCGACGTCGGCCGCCCCGGCGAGCCGGAAGGCCGGCTCGCCGACGCCGCAGCCCACATCCAGGATGCGCTGTCCCGGGCGCGGGGCGAGGCGGGTGATCAGCTGGTCGGTGAGCTGGTCGGTGGCCTTCTCGATGGGGGCGTCGTCGGCGTCGTCGAGCCAGTAGCCGACGTGCAGGTTGTCGCCCCAGATGTCCCTGAACGTCTCGGTGAAGTTGTCGTAGAAGTCGACGACCTTCTCCTCGACGGTCTCCTCGTTCGCCTGCGCTCCGGAAGTCATTCGATCCGTCCTTCGTTTCGTGGTCGCGGTGGTTCTCACCGGGTGGTGGTCGTCAGTCGGCCCAGGCCTCGGGCCCCGGGCCGCCCCGGCCGACCGGCGGGAAGATCCGGTCGAGCTCGGCGAGTTGGTCGTCGTCGAGGCGCAGCTCCGTGGCGCGCAGCGCCGAGTCGAGGTGCTCGACGGTGCGCGGTCCGATGACGGCGCCGGTGATGCCCGGCCGGGACAGCACCCAGGACAGGCCGACCTCCGCGGGCGGCCGGCCGATGCGGTCGCAGAACGCCTCGTACGCCTCGATGGCGGGCCGCAGCGCGGGCAGCAGCACCTGCGCCCGGCCCTGGGCGGACTTCACCGCGGTGCCCGCCGCCAGTTTGCCGAGGACGCCGCTGAGGAGGCCGCCGTGCAGCGGTGACCAGGCGAGGGTCGCCAGGCCGTGGTGGCGGGCGGCCGGCAGGACCTCCAGTTCGGCGTGCCGGACCGCCAGGTTGTAGAGGCACTGTTCGGAGGCGAGGCCCAGCGTGTTGCGGCGGTGGGCGCTCGCCTGCGCCTCGGAGATGTGCCAGCCGGCGAAGTTGGAGGAGCCGACGTAGCAGACCTTGCCGCTCGCCACGAGGTTCTCCATGGCCTGCCAGACCTCGTCCCACGGTGCGGCGCGGTCGATGCGGTGCATCTGGTAGAGGTCGATGCAGTCCACGCCGAGCCGGCGCAGGGACTGTTCGCAGGCGGTGACGATGTGGCGGGCGGACAGGCCGCCGTCGTTGATCCGTTCGCTCATCTCGCCGCCGACCTTGGTGGCGAGCACGACGTCGTCCCGGCGGCCGCTCTTGGCGAGCCAGTGCCCGACGAGTTCCTCGGTGTGACCCTTGTGCACGCGCCAGCCGTAGATGTCGGCGGTGTCCACGCAGTTGATGCCGCGGTCGAGGGCCTCGTCCATCAGCCGCAGGGCGTCGTCGTCCTCGACCCGGCCGCTGAAGTTGACGGTGCCGAGCCAGAGCCGGCTCACCCGGGTGGCGAGGCGGCCGAGGCGTACGTACGCGCCGGTCGTCACGGGCGCTTCTTCTTGGCAGGGCGGTCGGCCGCGACGGTGGCGGTGAGCCGGATGTCGTCGGACGAGGACCCGATCAGGACGCGCCGCTCGCCACCGGCGAGCTTCCAGCCGTCGGCCGACGTGTCCCAGTACTGCAGGGCGCGTTCGGCGACGTGGATGCGGACGCGGCGGGACTCGCCGGCCTTCAGCGCGACCTTCTCGTAGCCGGCCAGTGCCTTGTCCGCCTGGTCGAGCCGGAGTTTCGGGCTGGGGCCGAGGTAGACCTGCACCACGTCGCTGCCCGCCCGCTTGCCCGTGTTGCGCACGGTCACGTCGACGTCGAGGCCGTCAGGGGTGCGGGTCACGGTCTGCTTCTCGTACGCGAAGGACGTGTACGACAGGCCGTGGCCGAACGGGAAGAGCGGCTCGACGCCCTGGTGGTCGTACCAGCGGTAGCCGGTGTAGATGCCTTCGGTCTGCCGGACGACGTTGTCGACGCCGGGGTAGCGCTCGGGGTCGCCGGCGACGGGCGTCTGCTGCTCGGAGGCGGGGAAGGTCTGGCTGAGCCGGCCGCCGGGTTCGGCGTCGCCGAACAGCAGGTCGGCGGTGGCCTCCGCACCGGCCTGGCCGGGGTACCACATGTCGAGGACGGCCTTCGTTCTGTCGAGCCAGGGCATGGTGATGGACGATCCGGTGTTCAGCACGACGATCGTGCGGGGGTTGACGGCCGTGACGGCCTTGATCAGTTCGTCCTGGCGGCCGGGCAGGGACAGGGAGGTGCGGTCGCTGCCCTCGGCGCCGTCGTCGTAGGCGAAGACCACCGCGGTGGACGCCTCGCGGGCGACGGCGACGGCCCGGTCGATGGCTTCCTGGGCCTTGGCCGGGGTCACCCAGCGCAGGTCGAGCGTCATCGGCTTGCCGACCACCGCGCCGCCGCTGATCTTGACGGTGTGGGTGCCGGCGGTCAGCCGCAGCGGGACGCTGGTGAGCTTGCCGAACACCTCGCCGATGCTGATGGGCGTGTGGTCGTCGATCTGGATGGCGCCGTTGCCGCCGGTGACGCGGGCCGCGATGCGGTAGAGCCCGTCCTCCGGCACGGTCAGCTTGCCGTCGTAGATGACGCCCGCCTGCGCGGGGTCGAGGACCGTGCCCGAGGTGAAGTCGGGCTCCAGGGCGGACGCCGGGATCGGCTCGCCCTCCAGCGTCTCGCCCTCGGCGTAGGAGACGTGCGCGTCGGCGCCGAGCTTCTTCTTGATGGTGTCCAGCGGCGGAGTGGCCACGTCGGGGACGATGTAGGAGCTGCCGAGCCCCGTCACCTTGGGGTCCTTGGCCGACGGGCCGATCACCGCGAGGTCGTCCGTCGTCGCCGCGTCGAGCGGCAGCGTGCGGTCCTGGTTGCGCAGCAGGACGGCGCCGGCCTCGGCGACCTTCTCCGCCACCGCGGTGCCGCCGGCGACGTCGCGCTCGGGCCGCGGCGCCGGGTTCTCGTCGAGGAGGCCGAAGCGCTCCATCTGGCCGACGATCCGGGTCACCGCGCGGTCGAGGACCGCCATGGGGACGGTGCCGTCGGTGACGGCCTTCTTCAGCGTGTCACCGAAGTACTTGCCGCCGGGGACCTCGCCGCCGGGCGGGATGGCGACGGTCGAGTCGATGCCGAGTTCCTGGTCGAGGCCCTGGGTGATGGCGTCCGTGCTCTGGGTGGCCAGCCAGTCGGAGGTGACCCAGCCCTGGAAGTCCAGCTGCTCGCGGAGGATGCCGTTCAGCAAGTGCCCGTTGCCGCAGGCGGGTTCGCCGTTCACCTTGTTGTAGGCGCACATCACGGAGGCGGCGCCGGCCTTGACGGCGGCCTCGAAGCCGGGGATCTCGGTCTCCTGGAGGGTGCGTTCGTCGACCTTGACGTCGACGCCCATGCGGTTGTCCTCCTGGGTGTTGGCGGCGTAGTGCTTGACCGTCGCCATCAGGCCCTGGCTCTGGATGCCCTTGACCTCGGCGGCCGCGGTGCGCCCGGTGAGGAGCGGGTCCTCGCTGAACGTCTCGAAGTTCCGGCCGGCCTGCGGCACCCGGATGCTGTTCACCATCGGCGCGTAGATCACGTCCACGCCGAACGCCCGGCCCTCCCGGCCGAGGACCTGTCCGTACTGCCGGGCGAGCCCCTCGTCGAAGGAGGAGGCGAGGCTGACGGGGGCGGGCATCGCGATCGACGGACGGTGGATCGTCGCGCCCGCGGGCCCGTCGGTGGCGCGCACCTCGGGAATGCCGAGGCGCGGCACGCCCGGCAGATAGACCAGGGCCGTCGGGTCAGTGGTGGAGTAGTCCCAGTGCACGAACGAGAGCTTCTCGTCGAGCGTCATCCGGCCGACGAGTTCGTCGGCGTGGCCGTCCGCGGTACGTCCGGGGGATGCCGGGGCGGCCCCCAGATTCAGCAGTGCGAGAACCGTCAGGAATACGGAGGGCACCCATATTCGTCGTTTCATTTCCCTCTCCCCGGCATATGGCGTCGCCGCGTCCAAGAAATAGCGACGGCGGCGACGCTAGCGAGATCGTTGTGCGCACCACAAGGCGCCTCGTCCCCAACTCAAGCTGGGCACGAGCGAGTTACTAAGGTGTATTTCAGCGAGCCCGGTGCTGCGCGGTCAGCCGTTCCAGGACCGGCACGACTTCGGTGGGCGCGGGCTCGGAAAGAATCTCGTCGCGCACTTTCGCGGCACCCTCACGAAATGCGGGATCGTCCAGGACGCGGACGACGCTTTCCCGGAATCGGTCGACCGTGAGTTCCCCGACCGGAAGGGACACGGCCATGCCCGCTTCCGCGGCGAGCCGGCCCCGTTCGTCGGTGTCCCAGCCGTGCGGCAGCAGCACCTGCGGCACGCCGTGCACCGCCGCGGTGTGCCAGGTGCCGGGGCCGCCGTGGTGGGCGATCGCGTCGCAGGTGGGCAGCAGGGCGTGCATGGGCACGAAGTCGACGGTGCGGACGTTGTCGGGGACGCGGGCGACCGATTCCAGCTGGTGGGCGTCGAGTGTGGCGACGAACTCGGCGTCGATGTCGGCGACGGCCTCCAGGAGTTCCCCGGTCGCGATGGCCTCGACGCCGCTGTCGCGGCCGCCGACGCCGAGCGTGAGGCACACCCGGCGCCGGGCCGGTGGCTTCTGCAGCCAGTCCGGTACGACGGCCGGGCCGTTGTAGTCGACGTAGCGCATGCCCACGGTCGGCAGGCCCAGGTCGAGGCGCATGCTGGCCGGGACGGGGTCGATGGTCCACTGGCCGACGGCCATCTCCTCGTCGAACTCCGGGCCCGGCCGCACCCCGTGGCGCTCCAGGGTCCAGTCGATCCACTCCGCGAAGGGGTCCTCGCGGTGCTCGGGCTCCTGGCGGCCGAGCAGGGCCTGGAAGGCCCTGCGGGACTTCGTGGTGATGTCCGGGCCCCACAGCAGCCGGGCGTGGGCCGCTCCGGTGACCTTGGCCGCGATCGGGGCGGCGAAGGTCAGCGGTTCCCAGACCAGCAGGTCGGGCTGCCAGGTGCGGCAGAAGTCGACCATGCCGTCGATCAGCGAGTCGGGGGTCATCAGCGCGAAGAGGTTGGGGGTCAGGGCGGTCTGCATGCCCAGCAGGTGGTCCCAGCCCGCGTTCGCCAGCGTGTCGTCGGCGAAGTCCAGGGACCGCACGTACTTGATCATGTCTTCGCCGACCGCGGTCATGTGCCCGACCAGGTCGACGTCCTGGCCGACGGGCACCGCCGTCAGACCGGCGGCGGTGGTGATCTCGGTCAGCCCGGGCGAGCCGACGACGCGGACCTCGTGGCCGGCGGCCCGGCAGGCCCAGGCGAGCGGTACGAGCGGGTAGAAGTGGGTCTTGCTCGTCATGGCGGAGAACACGATGCGCATCGGAAGTCCTTAGATCTCGACCGGGCACCGGCTGATGCCCCGCAGTACGGGCGAACGGCGGCGGTGCACCACGGGGCCGGTGAGCGTGGTGCCGGGCAGCTTCCCGGCGAGGACGCGCAGGGCCGCGGCGGCGTGCCGGGCGGCGAACTCGTCGAGTCCGTCGGGGTGGTTGAGGCCCGAGACGAGGGCGGGGCGCGGGTCCGCGCGGTCCACGTCGAACCGGTCGGGCGCGGTGAACACGTCCGGGTCGCGGTTGGCCGCCGCGACGGCGACCACCACCTCGTCCCCGGCCACGACGTCGGTCCCGCCGACCGTCTGCCCGACGGTGGCGTGCCGGACTTCGAGGTGGGCGGGGGGTGCGGTGCGCAGCGTCTCGGCGACGATGCGGTCCGCCAGTTCGGGGTCGGCGGCGAGGCGGTCGGCGAGGCCGGGGGTGCGCAGGGTGGCGAGCACGGCGTTGACCACGGTGTTGGCCGCCATCTCGCAGCCGGCCGCCGCCAGGACGCCGTCGGCGCCCGCCAGTCGGCGCAACGAGTCGAGGGCGGCCACCGTGCGCTCGGTCCCGGCCAGTGTCTGCGGGGTCAGCCGGGCGTCGGGGGCCGTG
>NZ_JASERH010000098.1:0-37149 GCF_030766975.1 Streptomyces sp. KL116D
GTACTTCGTTCC
This sequence comes from Streptomyces sp. KL116D, assembly GCF_030766975.1. Taxonomy (NCBI): domain Bacteria; kingdom Bacillati; phylum Actinomycetota; class Actinomycetes; order Kitasatosporales; family Streptomycetaceae; genus Streptomyces; species Streptomyces sp. KL116D. The sequence goes on from NZ_JASERH010000098.1 coordinate 13, forward strand.
AATCAGGTTGGGTGTTTAACCGTTTTCACATTTATCATTGAAACGCTTTCGCGTTTTTCGTGCGCCGCTTCACCGGGTCCAGAGCGTTGCCCGCGCCCCGCGCCCGGGAGCCGCGCGGCCACACCCACCATCCGGGCCCCTCCGCCCCAGGCGGCCGCTGTCCGCCCTTAATCGCGGACCCGTCGTGGCGCCGTGGATCCGAATGTTGCGTGCATCTGTGTGCGCTCCTCTTATCGTGATGACGAGGACCACCAGGGCGGTGCTTGGGCGTCACCCTAGAGGAGCCGTAATGAAGCCCCGTAACCTCGCGATCGCTTCTGACGACAGGATGCTCGCACTCACCGCCACCGCCTGCGGCGGAGACTCGAAACTCCGATGCCGGTGGCGACGTCCTTCATCACCGTGGCGTGTCAGCCGGCGAGATTGCGCCGAGGAACGCGCAAGGCCTGGGACGACGACGTCGCCGCGTTCGAGAGCGCACCCGGGCGTCACGGTGAAAGGCACCGACCAGCAGCGTGCTTCGACCAGACCTTCGCCGCGAAGCTGGCCAGCGACCAGATGGAGACCGTCTTCATGGTGCCGGTCACCAACTACGCCGACGTCATCGCCAAGCGGCAGGCCAAAGGATCACCGGGCGAACCGGTCTGGTGAAGAACTTCGGATCAAGCAGGACGTCCGGGACATGGTCATAAGGACGGCAAGGTGTACGGCGTCCCACAACGTCAGCTACAGCGTCGGACTCGTCTACAACCGCGCCCCTGTTCACCAAGGCGGACTCGACCCCGACGCCCCGCCGAAGACCTGGGACGAGGTGCGCGCCGCCGGCGAAAGAAGATCGCGGGGCTCGGTGCCGGCTACCGTCGGTTACGGCGAGTACGGCGGCGGCAACGTCGGCAGCTGGCACTTCGCGCAGTCCGTCTTCAGCCACTGACGGCGAGATGGTCGTCGACGGCAGGGCAGCCTTCCAACAGCCCCGAGGCAAGGCCGTGCTGCAGAACCTCCGACATGCGCTGGGAGGACAAGAGCACCGGCAGCAGGTCCTCATCGGCTGGGGGCGCTGATGCGGCAGATGGCGGCCGGCAGGGCACAGGCATGATGCTCGGCGCCCCGGACGTCGTCACCGACGTCGTCCAGAAGTTCAAGGGCAAGACGCGGACTACGGCATCACCGGCACCCGACGGCAAGGCGTCGCTCACCGGCGGCGAGGCGTACATGATCAACCCAGGCGGCGAGCGCCGCCCAGACCAAGGCGGCCATGCGGTGGATCGACTTCGAGTTCAACACCCGGAGCAGGGGGCCGCTTCGGCTTCGCCCACCTTACGGAAGCAGCAGCAGGCCGTCGGCGTCCCGAACAACGCGACTACATGGGTGACTCGGCGACCGGCGAACCCTCGCAGAAGACCGCAAAAGAAGAACGCGGCGCTCGGTCGAGCTACAGGCCTACGTCCCGAGTCCGCCACGGGGTCGCCCTCAAGCTCGAACCGGCCAAGGCCCAGGGCTCTACGCGGTGCTCGACGTGGCCATGTCCGCGGTCCTGACGCGGGAGAACGCCGACATCGACAAGCTCGGACGCCGGTCAAAGGCGAACTCGATTCGGCGAAGAGCTGACGGCAACTGTCCCGGTGCCGTTCGGAGGGCGGCACCCCGCGTCGGCCTCGGGGGCCAGGTCGAACGGGAGATGACGATGGAAACACTCACCATGGAGCCGAAGCGGCAGCTCGCGCCGCGCCGTCGGCCACCGTCCGAAGCGGCGCAGGGCGGCGCGGCGGAACCTGACACTGCCTACGGATTCCCTGTGCGCCGCGCTGTTCTGCTTCGCCATGTTCGCGTGGTGGCCGATCATCAGGAAGTCGTCCTCAGCTTCCAGCAGACCAACCTCGTCGACCCGCCGACCTGGGGGCCTGGACAGCTTCCGTACGGTGGTGGACGATCCGGCGTTCGGCCAGGCCTGGCGCAACACCCTGGCCTTCACCCTGCTGGCGCTGCTGTGCGGCTACGTGGTGCCGTTCGCCGTCGCGATCGTCCTCAACGAACTGCGGCACGCGCGGGGCTACCTCCGCTTCGTCGTCTACCTGCCGGTGATGCTGCCGCCGATCGTCGGTCCTGCTTTCTTTCAACTGGTTCTACGGCCCGGGCCCCGGACTGTTCAACCAGGTCCTCGACTTCGTCGGCCTGCCGACCCTCGCCTGGCTCGACTCCACCGACACCGCGCTCATCTCCCTCGTCATCGTCACCTGGATGAACCTGGGATCGGGGTCCTCATCTATCTGGCGGCGCTGCAGAACATCCCCGGCGATCTGTACGAGGCCGCGGAACTCGACGGCGCCGGCATCCTCAAAGCGGATCCCGGCACGTCACCATCCCTGAACCCGGCTGATCCTGCTGCTGATGTTGATGCCAGATCGTCGCCACGATGCAGGTGTTCATCGAGCCGTACATGCTCACGGGCGGCGGCCCGGAGAACGCGACGGTCACCGTCGCCTACCTCATGTACCAGTACGCCTTCGTCTACGGCGGCAACTACGGGGCGGGCAGCGCCCTCGGTTACTGATGCTCATGATCGTCCTGCTGGCGGTCGCCAGAGTTCGCTCGGCTGACCCGAGAGAAGTAGCGCCATGGTGAGACACCACCACCGCCCCGAAGCGGCGGCGAGGACCGAAGGCGGCGGCGCGGCCGGCCGGCGCGGCGACCGGAAGAAGCGGCGCGGCGGCTGGGCGGACGGCCTCCAGGACCATCGTCTCGCCACGCTCCAGCTCAGGTTGCTAGAATTTGGAAAGATCTACTGGACTGCCACCGCCGTCGTGATCGTGTTCGCCCTGGTCTTCGTCTTCCCGCTCTACTGGATGGTCACCGGCGCCATGAAGACGGGCGAGGAAGTCGCCCAGATGCCGCCACCCTGTTCCCGAAGTCGCCGGACTTCGGCGTGTTCGCGGACGCCTGAGACTCTTCGACATCGGGACGCTGCTCAGGAACACCGTCTTCTACGCCGTCGGTGCCTGGCTGTTCGCGCTCGCCGTGGACGTCTCCGCCGCCGCGCTGTCAAGCACGGCCGATGCGCAGGAACGTGATCATGGCGGGCATGCTGGCCGCGCTGATGATCCCGCCGATCGTCGTGTTGGTCCCCGCGTACATCACGGTCTGCCGACGTGCCGATCCCTCGGCTGGCACCTGCTCAACTCGCCCTGGGCGATCTGGTTTAGTGGCCGCCAACGGCTTCAACATCTTCCTGCTGAAGCGGTTCTTCGTCCCGCGCCCGCCGGACGAGATCCCTGGAGGCCGCCGAGATCGACGGCATTATGGCGCGTCCTCGTCTCATCATCCTGCCGATCTCCCGGCCGATCCTCGGCACGTCGTCTCCATCTTCACCGTCGTCCCTCGTGTCTTCGGGGACTTCGTCTGGCTTACTGGTCCTTCCCGACAGCGAAGATGACCATCAGCGTCGGACTGTGTCCCGAACCGCGGGCGCCGGTGACCCAGAACTCAGATCTGGCCGGTCTCGTCATCGCGAGCGTCCCGGTGATCATCGTGTTCTTCTTCTTCCAGCGCAGCATCATGGCGGGCCTCACCGCCGGCGCCTCAGGGCTGAACCCGCCCGGCCGCCGACCCGCCCACGCAGAGCACTCCGCGCCGGTCCATCTGTCCATGCCCCGCCCGACCGGCGGCGGGTTTACCTGCCCGAAAGGACCGTCACGTGGCAGCTGTTCCCGCCGTCACCGCAGACTGGTGGCGCGACGCCGCCATCTACCAGGTGGCATCCCGGAGCTTCGCGGACGGCGACGGCGACGGCACCGGGAGACCTGGCGGGCGTCCGCACCGGCTTTGCCGTACCTCGCCGAACTCGGCGTCGACGCCGTGTGGTTCACCCCTGGTACCTCTCCCCGCTGGTCGACGGCGACACGACGTGGCCGACTACCGGACCATCGACCCCGCCTTCGGCACCACTGCGGAGAGAGGCCGAGAAGCTGATCTCCGGGCGGCCGACCTGGGCATCCGGGTCATCATCGTTATCGTGCCGACCACGTCTCCGACCAGCACGCCTGGTTCCGGGCCGCGTTGAGGCCGGCCCCAGCCCCAGGCAGGCTGTTCCGCCTTCAGGCCCGGCCGCGGCACGAGCACGGCGAACTGCCGCCGAACGACTGGCCTTCGCAGTTCTGGGATCGACCTGGACCCGGGTGCCGACGGCGAGTGGTACCTCCCACCTGTTCACCCAGCCCGACCTCAACTGGGCCCACCCCGCCGTCCGGCGCGAGCACGGGACGTGCTGCGCTCTGGTTCGAACGCGGCGTCGCCGGCGTCCGCATCGACTCCGCCGCGCTGCCGCCAAGCACCCGCAACTGCCCCGACTTCGTCGAAGGGCGTCGACCCACCGTACATCGACAGGACGAACTCCACGACATCACCGCTCCTGGCGGGCGCTCTCGGTACGGCGGCGTGTTCGTCGGCGAGTCTGGCTGCCGGACGCCAAAACGCTTCGCCCGCTACCTCCGCCCCGACGAACCGCACACCGCGTTCAGCTTCAACTTCCTCGCCTGCCCCTGGGACGCCGGCCGGCTGCGCCGCTCCCATCGACGACACCCTCGCCGAGCACGCGCCGGTCGGCGCCCCGGCCACCACGGGTCCCTGTGCAACCACGACGTGACCCGCACCGTCACCCGCTACGGCCGCGCCGACACCCGCCTTCGACTTCGCCACGAAGGCCTTCGGCACGCCCACCGATCGGCCCTCGGCACCCGGCGGGCCGCGCCGCGACCCTGCTCACCCTGGCCCTGCCCGGCTCCGTCTGCCTCTACCAGGGCGAGGAACTGGGCCTGCCGGGCGGAATACCGCGAACCGCATCAGGACCCGATACTTCCGCTCGGCGGCACCGTCCAGGCCGCGACGGCTGCCGGTTCCCCTGCCGTGGACCGCCGACGCGCCCGCCCCGTACGGCTCCGGTTCGGTCGGCGAACCGTGGCTGCCGCAACCCGACGACTGGGCGCAGGTACGCCGTCCTTAGAGCGCCCGTCCCGACTCAGCCTCGCCTCTACCGCACCGCCTGCGCCTGCGCCGGTCCGCGCGGCGAGGCTTCGAGGACGGCCCGATGAGCTGGCTCCCGGCCGCGGACGGGGTGCTGGCTTCACCCGCCCGCACGATTGATCTGCGTGGTGAACCTCGCCAGCCACCCGGCCGACCTGCCCGCCCACGGACAACTGCTCCTCTCCAGCGGGCCGTTGGACGCGGACGGCGACTGCCGAGCGATACGGCGGTGTGGCTGAGAGCTCCGACGGTGCGCGGCCGCACCGCTCCGGGCAGGTAGGTCAAGATTCGCAAGGTCCCCACGACCGCAAAGACAAGAACAGGAATCTGCGTTAGGCTTGCAATCATGACGCGACGACTTGCCTGCTGTTGCGAAGAAGGTCGGGGTCAGCGAGGCGACGGTGTCAGCCGGGTGCTCAACGCGAGGGGCTGAGCGTCTCCGAGGCGACCCGGCAGTCGGTGCTGACCGCGCTCGACGTGCTGGGGTACGAGCGGCCCGACGCAGCTGCGGGGCGAGCGCGCTCACGGCTGGTCGGCCTCGTCCTGCCGGGACTGCAGAACCCGATCTTCCCCGGCGTTCGCCGGCGTGATCGGCGGCGCGCTCGCACAGCAGGGGCTCACGCCGGTGCTCTGTGCACGCAGACGAAGGGCGGCGCCGTCGGAGGCGCGACTACGTGGACCTGCTAGCTCCAGCAGCAGGTCTCCGGCGTCGTCTTCGCGGGCGGCCTGTTCGCGCGGAGCCGACGCGCGCGCACGCGCACTACCAGCGGCCTGGCCGAGCGCAACGATGCCCGGTGGTGCTTCGTCAACGCCGTCGAGCGCCTCGACTTCCCATGCGTGCGCCTGCGACGACGTCGGTCGCGGCCGAGCAGGCGTGGCGGCACCTGGCCTCGCTGCGGGCACGAGCGGATCGGCCTCGGGTGCTCGGCCCGCGCGGACCACATGCACCGTCGCAGCGCAAGCTGGCCGCGGCGCGCGGCCGCGGCGCAGGCCCTGGGCGGCACCGCTGGCCCGACGACGTTCGGTCGAGCGGGGCCGCTGTTCTGCTGGAGGGCGGGCAGGCGCGCGGCGGCACGCCTGCTGGCCCGCGGCGTCACCGGCGTCGTCTGCGCCAGCGACCCGCTGGCCCTCGGCGCGGTCCGCGCCGCGCCGCTCGGCGCGGGCCGTTCGGTGCCGCGCGAGGCTCGTCGGTGGTCGGCTACGACGACTCGTGCGCTTCATGACCTGCACCGAGCCGCGCTGATCGACGGTGCGGCAGCCGATCGAGGCGATGGGCCGGGCGGCGGTCGAGCTGCTGGTCGCGCAGATCCAGGGCAGCCGGTGCCGCCCGGCGAGCTGCTCTTCGAGCCCGAGACTGCTGGTGCGCGGCGCGACCGCACCGCCCGCCTCCGGCTGACCGGACCAGGATTCCAGCCGGAGGCGGCACTCACCCTGATCCCGGCGAGCACGGTGTCCGAGCAGCCGGTCGAACTCCGCCACCGAAACCGACGTCGCCCAGCGGGGAGCGCGGGTGCGGCCGTCGTCGGGTGGGCGGCGGCATCGAACTCCGGTACCGGAGCAGGGACTTCGGGTCCTTCACCGGTACGGGCCAAGCAGGTGTCCGTCCAGGAACCCGAACAGCACCACGGGCGTGTCCGCCACCACCCGGTCGGGCGCGGCCCCGCCGCGCGCATCGCGGTCACCAGCCGCTTCCACGGCGGCGACGGTCACCGGTGAGGTCCGGGCGCGCACGACCACCAGAAGACCCGCGGATGGCGGTAGGCCACGGCCCGTGTGACCGTGCGCCGTACGGCGGGCGATTCTCGCCCAGTCGTCCGACGCGTCTCGCGGTGTCGGACTCCATCTCGCGGAGCACGGCCTCGGAGGCGGCGCGCCGAGCAGCCCCGCCTTGCCCTTCTCGCATGGTGATAGATCGACATCGGCCGACCCCGAGTTCGCCGGCGAGCCGGCGGACGCGAAGCGCTCCGACTCGTCGCGGTCGACAGGCGCGACGGCGGCGGTCGCGATGCGGTGCCGGTCGAGACCGGGCTGAGGTGCCCTGATGCCCGTCGTGCCACGTCCGTCCCCTCCACCCGGCAGAGCCTACGGCGCCAGAACTTACCGTACGCGGCCGGGAGGACGGCCTCCGCCGAACGGTCGCCGCACTCCCTCACAACCGCTCGGCGAACGCCCGCGCGGCGGCCAGGTCCGCATCGCCCGGGCGCCTTGCTGAGACCCGCCGACGACCTTTGAAGCGCGCGCACGTGTCGAAGCCCCGGCACGAGAAGGGCGACTCCGTCACCTCGTACCTTGCCTGCGAGGGAGCCGGGCCGCCGGCCGGGAGCGGCATCAGCGGCAGCTCCGGCGGCCCGCTGGTCGCGAACACGGCCCGGCCCCGCCCGTCGGGAAGCGCCCGGACGAACGCGGTCAGCCGCGGGTGGAGCCTGCCGTAGAACACACCCGAGCCGAATCCGACGAGGTCCCGCGGCGGCCGCCGCCGGGTCTGCCTCCTCGGGCGGAACCTTCGCGCCCAGGACCTGGGCCATGGCGTCCGGCGACCGACGGGCTTGCGGAGGTGCACACGATGACGGCACGTTCATGGCGCTGATCCTTTCACCGGCCTGGCCCACAAGGACTGCACAACCACGCCGTACGTGACATCCCCATTACCGGGACCGGCGGCCTCGGATCAGATCGAAGATCCCGTAACGAGGTCCGTCCCGCCCTGATCCGGCCGCCACCGACCTCGACGCCCCCGCACCAGGACCGCAGTGGCGTCGCCGACGGGCGTCCAGCTCGGCCGCGGCGCGGCGCGGATTGACGACGACGAGGTGGTTCCGCCGCGTTGCGTACACCAGGGGATAGCCGTCGTGCAGCACCTCGTGGCCGCCCGCGCGCCCAACTCCGAACCGGGACGTGCGCAGTTCGATCCAGACGCGGCGGACCAGATGCAGCAGGGAGCCGTCGTCGGCCACTGAGCGGCGACGTTCGGCCGGGCCGGGTCCGGATCGAGGAGGGTACAGCCGTTCCGCGGGCGCCGTGGAGAAGCCGGCGTTCTCCGTGCTGCGTCCCACTGCATCGGGGTGCGCGAGGCCCGCCCGGTTGTAGCGCGGGCCGAGCCAGAAGCTGCCCTCGTGGTCCGGCAGGCCCGGCACGTACCGCATGCGCCGATCGTCGCCGTAGTAGATCGCCGGCACCGTCGGCCAGGTCAGGTGGAAGGCGGAGGCCGCGGGCAACTGCTCCGCCGTGCGCGCGCCGCAGGCCAACGGCCGGGAAGAAGTCGTGGTTGGCGGTGGGCGGGCGGGCGTACCCCGCGTCCCCCGATGGTGTCGGTGACGGACCGCCAGATGTCGAGGGAGGCGATCTGCGGGGAACCGAGGCCGATCGGCGCCCGAAGCTACGGCGACAGCGGCTGCCACTGCTCGTTGACCGTGCCCTCGAGAGTTGTGTCCACAGCGAGCGCAGGGCGATCCGTCCCGTGCGGGACCAGGAACTGGAAGGGAAGAAGTCGCGGAACCCCGCCGGCACCGACGTCGCCGGATGCACCCCACTCGGACAGCAGGGCGGCCTGCGGATGCCGCGTGTCGAGGCAGATCCCGCAGCTCGCGCGAGATGCTTGCACGGTCTCGCTGGCGGGTCGTGCCGCTTGACGTGCGGCGCCAGCCATGTCGACGCGGAACCCGGACAGGCCGAGCGACAACCAGTGGTCTTCTCCTCGCGCAGCACCTGGTGGCGAGCGGCTCGGCGTCGAGCGGGCGCGCCGCCACGGCTCCGGCCCGGATCAGGCGCGACGTAAAACCCGAAGTTGAAGGGGCGGGCTGCGAGGCGAAGAGTTCGGCAGGTAGAAGCCGGGTCAGGGAACCCGGCGCGAGGCGGCATGCGAAAAGCCGGCGGGCAGCGTCGCCGGGTCCCGCGGATCCGCCCAGATGTACCGCTGGTCGGCGGGGTCGGCGGCGGAACGCCGTGAACCACGGGTGCTCGTCCGGCGTGTGCCCGGCCACCAGGTCGAGCAGTACCCGGATGCGCGGCTCCGGGCCGCCTCGGCCAGCCGGACCAGGTCGGCGTCGGTGCAAACGTAGCGCGGAGCGACGGAGAAGTAGTCGCTCACGTCGTAGCGCGTCGCGGAACGGCGAGGCGAAGCACGGATTGAGCCAGACGGTGTTCACCCCGAGCCAGGCGGGTGGTCGAGCGCGACTCGATGCCGGCGGGGTCGCCGATGCCGTCGCCGTCAGAATCGGCGAAGCTCTGCGGATAGATCTGGTAGACGCGGCATCGGCGAGCCACTCCGGTGGCGGGGCGTGCGGACGGCACGGGACGGCCCTTCGCAGGATCGGCTGGGACGGCGGGGGAACGCGGCGGCAGCCGGGGCGGGCACGGGTCCCGCCCGGGTCATCCACCCTGCGCCTCACCCCCCGTCCACCTCGCCCTCGTCCGGACCGTCGCCGGCCACCCGCACCAGCGCCCGCACCGGCAGGTGGTGGCTCGGGCGCTACGCCGTCCCGGGCGAAGTCGTCGGCAGCGCGGCCTCGGACCCGCACGACGATCCCGCTTGCGACACCAGGATCAGTCGATGCGCTCGCCGCCCGCGGGACCGGCGGCCGGTGGTCGTGGAAGGTGCCGGAGCCCGCCCGCGCCGTTCGGCGACGTCCCAGGTGTCTGTCCCGCAGCGTCGAGCAGCGCCGCGATGGACGGGGTCGTCCGCGGGGGCGTTGAAGGTCGCCGGTGACCACGCGCGGAAGACCGGGCGCGAGGACCCGCAACCGCGCCGCAGGAGCTCCGCCGCGCGCGCCTGGCGTACGCGCTCTCGTGGTCGCGAAGTGGGTGTTGACGGCGGAGGTTCGCCGGCAGCCCAGATCCGCAGCCGCGCAGGTGGCCATGCGCGTACGGCAGCCGCCCCAGGTCTCGGGGCCGGGCACGTCGGGTGTCCGAGAGCCAGAAGTGGCCGGGTCCAGCGCTTCGAGGCGCTCGCGGTCGTAATGGCCGATCGCGGCGAACTCGCGCCCCGGTGCCGGCGTCGCCGGCCCTGCGACCCACCCGTACCGGTCGGTGCCGAGATCGTCACGCGGGTCGCGCGGCAGCGCCGCGAGCCATCCCTGGGTGCCGGCGCAGATGGGGGCGCGCCCGGTTCAGCAACTCCCCCGGCCGGGGGCGCCGGTCCCGCCACGGGCGGGGAGACGGAGCCGGGCGACGAGCGGGTTGAAGGTCATGACCCGGGCCAAAGTGCGGTTCGTCGTCCTCTACGTGGGCCTCCACGTGGGCTGTTGCCAGCACTTGCGTGTACTCGAAATGAATGCGCTTACATTCTCGGTGCGCGAGAACGCTAACTCCGCGGACGCGATACGGCAACAGGTAGCAAAGGTATAGAGGTCACCACGTGCTGCGAGCGAACGAATCACAGATCAAGGAACTGCTGGGCCGGATGACGGTCGAGGAGAAGCTCGGACGGCTCCGGCGGCTGACGTGGACGGGGACACCGGACCCGGCGGCGGCCAGACCGCCGAGACGGAGGCGGCGGCGCCGCGCAGCCTGCTTTCGGCTCGGTGTCCTCAACATCCCACGGCGCCCCGCCGCACGAACGAACTGCAGCGCATCGCCGTCGAGGAGTCCCGGCTCGGGGCATCCCGCTGCTTTTCGGCCTCGACGTCATCCACGGCTTCTGGACCACGTTCGATCCCGCTCGCCCAGGCCGCCAGCTTCGACCCCGAGGTGTCGCGGCGCGACGCCGGGTGTCCGCCGCCCGGAGACCAGGACCGAACGGCGTGCGCTGGACCTTCTCCCCGATGATGGACGTCACGCACGAGCCGCGCTGGCCGCATCGCCAGGGCTGCGGCGAGGACCCCGTACCTGAACGCGGTGTTCGCCGTCGCCAAGGTCTAGGGGCTACCAGGGCGCCGACGGCACGGAGCTACGCGACGGCCCGGATCGCCGCCTGCGCCAAAAACTTCGTGGCGTACGGAGGTGCCGAGGGCGGGCGCGACTACAGCACGGTCGACGTGTCCGGAGCAGCGGCTGCGCGACCACCTGCCGCCGTTCAAGTCCGCGATCGACGCCCGGTGCGGCCACGGTCATGGCCCGCGTTCAACACCGTCAGCGGCGTGCCCCGCGCACGGCAACGCCCACACTGCAGACCGTCCTCCAGCGACGGGAGTGGGGCTTCGACGGCTTCGTGGTCAGCGACTACACCGGCGTCCAGGGCTGATCGCGCACGGCTTCGCCGAGGACGGCGCAGACGCGGCGCGCTCGCCCCTCCGGTGCCGGGCTCGACATGGAGATGGTCTCAGCACGCACGTCGTCGACCACGGCAGGACGCTCCTCGCCGCGGCTCACGATCGAGCGCGTGGACGACGCGGTCAGCATCCTGCGCCTGAAGTACGCCCTACGGCCTCTTCGACGACCCCTACTGCGACGAGGTCAGCCGAGATCACCGAGCCGACCGCGGCCGCGCGGCGCCGCCGCGCGCGGCGGGACCTGCCCGCTGCATGGTGCTGCTCAGGAACGAGGCGGCCGCCCTCCCGCTGGCCGCACCGCCGCGTCGATCGCCGTGGTCGGCCCGTTCGCCGACTCCGCCGATCTGCAGCGGCGTGGGGCGACGGCGCGCGCCAGTACCCGTCCGTCAGCATCCTCGACGGTGTGCGCGCGGCCGCCCCGGACGCCGTGGTCAGCCACGCGGGCGCCGACCCGGACGAGGCGGCGGCCGCCTGCCGGAGGCAGCGCGGACGTCACCGTGATCGTGGTCGGCGGGGAGGCCGAGGCTCAGTGGGCGGCCGTGCGCAGCGACATCGCGCCTGCCGCGCGGCCAGGGGAGGGAGCTCATCGCGCGCCGTCGCCGCCACCGGCAAGCCGTACGTGGTGGTCCTGGTCAACGGCCGGCCGCTGGTCCTCGGCGACTGGTTCGACGCGGCGCCCGCCGTCCTGGAGGCCTGGCACCCCGGCATCGAGGCCGGTCACGCGGTCGCGGACGTCCGCTCGGCACGGTCGCCCCGGGCGGCAAGCTGCCGGTGACCTTCCGCGTGCCGTGGGCCAGATCCGTCTACTACAACCACGAGAGCACCGGCCGCCCCTTCGACCCGGCGCACCCCCAGACAGAAGTACGTCTCCACCTACCTGGACCTGGCGGACGGCCGCCGCGGCTGCCGTTCGGTCACGGTCTCGGCTACACGACGTTCACCACCTCGGAGCCGGGCTCGGCCGGGACGAGATCTCCCGTGCGTGAGCTGGCGAGGGCGAGCGGGTCACCGTGCGGGTGACGGTCACCAACACCGGTGAGCGTGCGGGCGACGAGGTCGTCCAGCTCTACGTCCACGACGTCGCGGCGAGCATCGCGCAGCCGGTGCGCCGGCTGCGCGGCTTCGAGCGCGTCACTCTGGAGCGGGCGCGCGCCGCCACGGTCACCTTCGAACTGGGCGAGGAGGACCTGGGGTTCTGGACCAACGACCCGGCGGGCGTTCCTCGTGGAGCGCGGCCGGTTCGACGTGTACGCGGGCACGAGCTCGACGACCCTCGGCGCGGACGACGCTCGCGTCCTGCAGCCGCGCGCGCGACCGCAGCCGGTGGCCGTGGATGACGCTCTGGACCGGTGCGGGCGGGCGGGGGACCGGTGCGCTACTTCTCCTGCTGCCGGCGCACGATCTCGGCGATCCCGACACGGGCGCGAACGGCGACGTGCAGCCCGGCGAGTCGGATGGTCAGCGAGCACTTCCAGGCGCTCGCCGATGTCGACGGCCCGGGCGCGGTGCTCGGCGTGGTCGATGCCGATCTGCGCCAGGCAGTGGTTCATCGCCCACTGGAGGCGGTCCGGGGCGTCCATCATCTCCGCCTCGATGACGTCGAGCAGCCCCGCGAGGTCGAGCCCTGCGGCTTCTTCGCCACGCGCTCGGTGGTCAGCGCCCGGCCCGCGCTCGCGACCACGGGATCCGGGTCGGCGGTCCAGGGCCACGCGCAGGTCCTCGGCGTGCAGGCTCTTCTTCACGACGTAGTTCACGAGCCAGTCGTGGACCTGTGGGCGTCCGGGCGTCGCGCACCATGGCGCGTCCAGCTCGTCGCGTCCGAACGCCTTGGGCCGGCAGATCAGCAGCGCCAGCAGCCGCGCGCGGTGTCGGTCGCCCAGAGTTCCTGCGCCAGTTCCTGCTGGGTCTTGAGCCGCTTCGCGAGGGCGCGCAACTTGCCGAGGTTCACCCCGTGATCGTCACCGTGCTTCTCGTTGACCGCGCGTGCCTTCGGGTCCTCCAGCTCGGCCAGCTCGGTCAGTACCTCGGCCACCGTCGTCCCGGCCGTGAGCCTCCTGTCCGTTCCGTGCGGCACTCAGCGTACGACGCAACGGCGACAGAGTCCGGCCCGTCGGCGTCAGTGCAGCAGGGCGCTGCTGATGTCCCGCGCCGCGTCCGGTGACCTGCGCCGCGAGGGCCCGCTCTCGGCAGTCCCGCCTCGGTGAGCCGGTCCGTGCGTCCGGCGATGCTCACGGCGCCGACCACCCGCCCCGAACCGTCGCGGATCGGCGCGCCGATCGCGCTCTCCCCCTCGGTCCGCTCGTCGACGGACGCGGCCCAGCCGCGTTGCCGGATCTCGTACAGCTCGGCGGCGAGGGCCGAGGACTCGGTGAGCGTACGGTCGGTGAACCGCGGCGCAGGTCCACGGGGACGTCTCAGACCGTGGTCGAAGGCGAGCAGCGTCTTGCCCACCCCGGAGGCGTGCGAGCGGCAGATGGCCGCCCACCCGCAGGACCTGGGCGCTCTCGTCGGGGCGGAACACGTGGTGGATGACGAGCGCCCGCCCTCGTGCGCGGTGCCGATCCAGACGGACTCGCCGCTGCGCGCGGCCAGGGTGTCGGCGCTGTGCAGGGAGCGGGCCCGCAGTTCGTTCACGTCGAGGTAGCGGGTGCCCAGGTGCGAGGAGCGAGGCCCCGGGCGGTACCTGCCGGTGGCGGCGTCCTGCTCGACGAGGCCGGCCGTGGCGAGGTGTCGAGGATGCCGGCGAGGTGTCCTCGGTCAGGTCCATCGCCCGGGCCAGGTCGTTCAGACCCAGCAGCCGGGGCCCGGACGCAAGCATGCGCAGGGCCTGGGCGGCGCGCGCTCGACGGACTGGATCCTCTCTGCCACGCCCGACACCGTGGATCGCGGAAAAACCGCAGGCAGGAGAGGCAGTTCCGAGGACTCGCGGGCGGGTTCGTCACGCCTCGCGTGCGGACCGCAGGAGATGGTCGCGTACGAGCGCTACGTGAGTTCGTCGAGGAACCGGGCCGCTGGACGAGGAAACCGGTGTTGATCGGGGCGTCCTCGGATCCGGTCAGCAGCACGAGCGCGCCGGAGGCCAGCTCGGGGGCGCACAGATAGCGCGGCAGCACACTGAATCCGCTGCCGCCGACCACGGCCCGGCACTCGAGCCGCCCGCAGATCGGGCACGGTGACCCGCGGGAGTGCCGGTCAGCCGCTTGCCGAAGACGTGGCGCCAGTAGCGGCGGACGATCGGCGGAGTCCTCGGCGTACGAGACGAGCGGGACGCCGTGCAGCGCGGCCGGGGCCCTCCGCGGCGGGCGCTGTCCGATGCGCTCGGCCCACGCGGGCGAGGCGACCGGCACGAACTCCTCGTCGGACAGCGGCACCGAAGGCGAGCGCGCGCCACGCGCGGTGCGCATTGTGGCCCACCGCAGGTCGTGGCGTCCCGCCCGCAGGGCCTCCAGCAGTCGTCAGTGAGGCCGAAGGTGATGCGCAGCCGCGCGCCCGCTACTCGACGAGCGGGGCGACCGTCGGCAGCACGCAGTGGGTGGGTACTCGGCGGGGCCCGCCACATGGACGGGGTCGCGTCCCCTCGCCGAACAGGCCACGCCCGAGCCGCTGACCGAGCCGAGCGCGTCCAGCGGCTCCATGACCCGCGGCGGCTCGGCGCGAGGCAGGGTGGGCGCCACGCCGCGCGGCGCTGCCGCTCGAACGGCTCCCGGCCGAGGCTGGCTCTCCAGCGTTCTGCGTCAGCGGCGGTCGGCTAGTTCAGGCCAGCAGCCGGGCGCCCGCGGTGAAGCGCGCGCCCGGTACCGCGAGGAACGTGCGCAGCAGGTTCAGGTCAGGAAAGCCCGGCCCCGTGCCGGCGGCTGCGCGGCCGCCAGGTATTCCCGGGTCCATTCCCGTTGTCGTCGAATCCTATCTCTCACATGTACGAGCCTATTGGATTCCGATGGGGTAGAAGACCTACGGTCGAGGACGTCGCCGCACTGACGAAATGCGTACGGCGGAGTGATCGGAGGCCTCGGACGTGTCAGCGGCGGCGACGGACCGTCCCCGATCGTACGCCTCGTGCGGGACCCGCACGCGGAGAACCCTCATGTCGAAGATCCTCTTCGTCGTCACCGGCACGGTCCACTGGACGCTGGCCGACGGCGCGCAGCACCCCACCGGCCTACCTGGGCCGAGGGGCCGTCGCCCCCTACCAGGCACGTTCAAGGCGGCCGGTCACGAGATCGATGGTCGCCACCCCCGGTGGCGTCGTGCCCACCGTCGACCAGCAGTCGCGCTGGGCGAGTTCAACGGCGGGCGGGAGGGCGCCGACCGGATGGCCCGCCGACCTCGCCCGCGTTCGCCGAGCTGCAGTCCCCGATCAGCCTGGACGACGTGAACCTCGACGACTACGCCGCCGTCTTCTACCCCGGCGGCCACGGCCCCATGGAGGACCTCGCCGTCGACGCGACCTCGGTGACGTGCTGACGCGCCCTGGAGTCGGCAAGCCCCTCGCCGTCGTCTGCCACGGTCCCGCCGCACTGCTCGCCGCGACCAAGGCGGACGGCACCAACTCCTTCAAGGGGCTACGACGTGGCCGCGTTCACCAACGAGGAGGGACCCAGGGCGGCTTCGCCGACAAGGCAAATGGCTGCTCCAGGACCGTCTCACCGAGGCCGGAGTGCGCGTCCGGGCCGGCGAGGCGTGGGCGCCGAAGGTGGTCGTCGACCGCAACCTGGTCACCGGCGAGAACCCGGCCTCCGCCGCCCCCGCTCGCCGACGAACTGCTCAAGCTGGTCTGACCCGATGGGCACCGACCGGCTCGACGAGGTCCTCGACGCGACGTACGACTGCCTGACCAGGTACGGCGTACGGCGCACCACGATGGACGACATCGCCACCGCCATGAGGGTGTCGGTCCGCGGTCTACCAGTACGTCCGCAGCAAGGACGACGCCTTCCGGCGGCTCGCCGGGCGCCTGCACGAGCGGGCCTCGAGCAGGCCCGCCGGGCCGCCGCCGACACCGGCGCGACGTACCAGGACCGGGTGCGCGGCGTGCTCGCCGCCAAGCTCGACCTCGTCCTCCGAACTGTCCGGGGACTCCGCACACCGCCGAACTCCTCGACGACAAGACCCGGCTGTTCGGCGGGATCTGCACCGCCTTCACCACCGATCTGCACGCCCTGCTCACCGGCCTGTTCGCCGAGGCAGGGCACCGTCGCCGGGATCGAACCGGCCGACGCGGCCCACCCTGTGCATCGCCCAGGTCATGGGTCTGGAACACACAGGACGCCCGCAGGCTGCTGCCCCTGGCGTCGGACGCGCTCGTGGCGGCGGTGCTGGGCGTGCCCCTCGCACCGGCGGCCGCGCCCGCGGTCGCTGATCCCCCACCACCAGTGCCTGTTCCTCTCTCACCCCCTCACTCTCGCACCCCCTCACTAGGATCGTCATGTCTTTCTCCAGCCGTGAATGGCACCTCGTCCGCCCATCCGTCGGCGAGCCCCAGCAGTCCGACTTCGCCTTCGAGACCGTCACCGTGCCCGACCCGGGTCCTGGCCAGATCGTCGTCCGCAACGACTACATGTCCGTCGACCCGTACATGCGCGGGCGGATGAACGAAGGCGAGTCGTATCGCGCAGTTCGAACTGGGCGAGGGCCATGACGGGCTCCGCCGTCGGCACCGTCGTCGCTTCGCAGGACGCGGGTGTCCCGGTCGGCGCGACCGTCACCCACTTCCTCGGCTGGCGCAGTACGCGCTCCTCGACGCCGCCCAGGCCCCAGCTCGTCGACACCGAACTCGCTCCCGCCCGGAGCCTGCCCAGGGTGCTCGGTACGACCGGACTGACCGCGTGGGCCAGTCTCAGGAAAGTGGCCCCGGTCGAGGAGGGCGACGTCGTCTTCGTCTCCGGCGCCGCGGGCGCGGTCGGCTCAAATCGCCGGGCAGCTCGCCCGCAAGCTCGGCGCGGCCAAGGTCATCAGCTCGGCCGGCGGTCCCGCCAAGGCCAAGCGGCGCACCGAGGACTTCGGCTTCGACGTGGCGCTGGACTACCGCGAGGGCGACATCGCAGGGCAGCTCGCCGAGGCGGCGCCCGACGGCATCGACGTCTACCTCGACAACGTCGGCGGCGACCACCTCGACGCCGCGCTGCGGGTCATGAACCTGCGCGGGCGGATCGCCATGGTCGGCGCCATCTCCCGGATACAACGCCACCGAACTGCCCGCGGGCCCTCGCACCTCCCGCTCGCCATCGGCAAGCGCATCAACCTGCGCGGCATGAACGTGAGCGACCACTTCCCTCGTCCCGGACGCTACGCCCGGCGCAGGCGGGCGGCGCTGGCTCGCGGACGGCTCGCTCGTCGCGGACGAGACCGTCGTCGACGGCATCGAGAACGCAGTCGACGCGTTCGGTTCGATGATGCGCGGCGCCAACACCGGCCAAGATGCTCGTCCGCCTTCCCCGGGCCTGACCTGCCTTCCCCGGGTCGGGCCTGACCGCCTTCAGGTCAGACCCGCACGAGGCATCTGAACGGGCTCCACCACCCCCATGACTGACACCACTGACACCGGTACCGCCACCAGCGCCACCGGGACCGGCACCGCCGCCCTCGTCGCATCGCTGCGAGCCGTCTTCCGGTCCGGCCGGACCCGGCCCGATCGCCTGGCGCAGGGCCCAACTCACCGCACTGCGGGCCTGTTCACCGAGAACCGGGACGCCTTCGCCGACGCCCTGTACGCCGACCTGCGCAAGCCGCGCTTCGGGCGAACGCCGCCGAGATCGACCTGCCGGTCCGCGAGATCGACCACACGCTCGCCCACCTGGAGGAGTGGCTGGCCCCCGAGCCGCTGGCCGCCGAGTCCTCGCCGGACTCCCGGACGGCACGACCGCCGGAACGCACTACGAGCCGCTGGGCACCGTCCTGGTCGTCGCGCCCTGGAACTATCCGGTCCAGCTGTCGCTCGTCCCGGTCGCCGGAGCACTCGCCGCCGGCAACACGGTCATCCTCAAGCCGAGCGAACTCGCCCCCGCCACCTCCGCGTTGATGGCCCGGCTGGTGCCCCGATACCTGGATCCCGGGGCGGTCGCCGTCGTCGAGGAGCAGGTGCCGGAGACCACCGAACTGCTCGCGCAGCTCACCCCGACCACATCTTCTACACCGGCAGCGGCACCGTCGGCCGCATCGTGATGCGTGCCGCCGCCGAGCACCTGACCCCGGTCGCCCTCGAACTCGGCGGCAAGTCACCGGTGTTCGTCGACCGCGACACGGACCTCTCGGTCGTCGCCACCCGCCTCGCCGAGGCCAAGTTCCACAACGCGGGCCAGACCTGCGTGGCGCCCGACTACGTCCTCACCGACCCGGCCACCGCCCGCGGCCTGGAAGTCGCCCTCGCCGAAGCGGTGCGCCGCATGTTCGGCGACGACCCGCAGACCTCCGACGCGTACGGGCGCATCGTCAACCGGCGCCACTTCGACCGGATCGCCGCCCTCCTCGACTCCGGCACCCTCGCGTTCGGCGGTCGCACCGACCGCGACGACGTGCTGCATCGCGCCGACCGTGCTGACCGGCGTGCGGGGCGACGACGCGGTCATGCGGGAGGAGATCTTCGGCCCCGTGCTGCCGATCGTCGAGGTGGACGGCCTGGACGAGGCCATCGCCTTCATCAACGACCGCGACAAGCCCCTCGCCCTGTACGGCTTCACCGAGAACAGGGAGCCACCCGCGGCCGGCTCG
Source organism: Streptomyces sp. KL116D (assembly GCF_030766975.1). NCBI lineage: Bacteria > Bacillati > Actinomycetota > Actinomycetes > Kitasatosporales > Streptomycetaceae > Streptomyces > Streptomyces sp. KL116D. The sequence continues at coordinate 18,942 of NZ_JASERH010000098.1, forward strand.
CCGCCGGGACCTCGTCCGGCGGCCTCAGGTTCGGCCTGCCGATGGCCCATCTGCGCGTGCCCGACCTGCCCTTCGGCGGCGTCAGCGAGTCAGCACTCGGCAGCTACCACGGCCCCACTCGATCGCCGCGTTCAGCCACCGGCGCGCCCGCCTCGACGTACCGCTGGGCTGACTGCTGCCGAGCCGGCCGGGCCGGTCGAAGAGTGGACGCTCGCCGAGCGTGATTGCTCAGCTGGTTGAGTATGGTGACGAGGATCCGTGTCACTTCAGGGGGTGGAGTCCGATGTCCGGTCCGCAGACCAACTTCTCGCGTTACGTGGCCCTCGGCGACAGTCAGACCGAGGGGTGGGCGACGAGTGACGACGCGACCGGTCTGCGCGGCTGGGCGGACCGGTTCGCGGGCAGCTGGCGGCAGAACCCGGCCTGCAGTACGCCAGCCTCGCGGTGCGGGGCCGTCTCGCAGGGCAGGTGCGGGGGCCGAACAGCTCGCGCCCGCCCTGGCGTTGAAGCCGGACCTGGCGAGCGTGGTGGCCAGGGGTCAACGATCTGCTGCGGCCGCGGTTCGACGCGGACGAGGTGGCCCGGAGGCTGGAGGCGATGTTCGCCGCGCTCACCGCCGCGGGCACCACGTCATCACGCTCACCTTTCGGCGTCACCCGCATCATGCCGCTCGCCCGGCCGCTCGGCGGACGCATCACCCTGCTGAACGCGCGGATCCGTGAGGCGGCCGGGCGGCACGGCGTGACCGTCGCCGAGATGAACCACCACGCCGTGGCGACCGATTGCGGCTGTGGAGCGAGACCGGCTGCACGCCAGCCCACTGGGACACGCACGCATCGCCGCCGCCATGGCGTACACCCTCGGAGTGCCGGGCAGCGACGACACCTGGGCCAGGCCCGTCACGCCCCCGCACCGTCCCTGCCCGGCCTGCCCTGGGGCGGACTGGTCGAGCTCCGCTGGGCCAGGGAGCTTCCTCGGCCCGTGGCTCGTCAGGCGGCTGCGGGGCCGGTCGTCCGGCGACGGACGCTCCGCGAAGCGCCCGGAACTCGCCCTGGTCCAGGTCTAGTCGGACGGTGTGGGTGGCCGGGCGCCCGGGTGTGTCCGAAGGTGCGGCGGAAGACGTCGATGAACGTGCTGGCGGACGACCAGCCGCACTGATGGGCGACCGCGGTGACGGGCGTGTGGTCGGCCAGCAGGATCAGCGCGTGGTGGAGCCTGATCTGGGTGCGCCACTGGGGGGTAGGTGAGGCCGAAGCTCGCTCCGCAGGTGCCGGGAGAGGGTGCGTGCGCCGGCCCCGATCTGCCGGCCCAGCTCGTCCAGCGGCCGGTTGTCCGCCGGGTCCGCCCGCAGGATGGCGTGCAGCTCCCGCAGCAGCGGCGTGCTCCGGCGTGGGGCAGGTGGAGCGGCTGCTGGGGAGAGATCCGCAACTGGTCGAGCAGGACCGCGCGCAGCCGCCGGCGTTGCGGAGCTCTCGTCGTCCGGGGTCGGGTGTAGGCGACGATCAGCTCGCGCAGCGCAGGGGGCTGACGGAGAGGACCGTCGGCGCGTCGAGCGAGCGGGTTCTGCGTGGTGGGCAGGCCCACGAAGATGGAGGTCGAAGCTCGCCGTGCGCCTGGTGCCGGTGGACCGTGCCGGCCGGGATCCAGAGCGCGCGGGTGGCGGGCGCGACCCAGGAACCCGCGTCGGTGGTGATCGCGATGATGCCGTGACTGGCATAGACGATCTGGTGGTCGTCGTGGCGGTGCGCGTCGATCTCGCCGCCCGACGTGAGGCGTTGGGTGCGGGTGGGCGCGACGGGAGTGTGGCGGATGTTCTGCATTGGTTGGCAATCTATCGAAAGCGCGACGCGACGGGATCCCGCCAGCATGGAGGCGTGCGAAGGAATGCATCGATCTTTGTGTTGGCCGTGGGCCATGCCTGCGTGGATCGTCTACCAGGGCGCCGTCGCGGCGCTGATCCCGTTCTTCTGTGGCGGAGCGCGACTACAGCTATGCCGTCGCGTCCGGCATCGTGCTCGCCGCTTCGCTGCTGTCGTCGGTGGCGCAACCCGTGTTCGGCGCGCTCACCGACCGGTGGAGCGATGCCGTGGCTGCTGCCGGTGAGCACGCTCCTCGGCGGTGGGCATCGCGCTGAGCGGGCTCGGCGGCTCGTACGGACTGACCCTGACGTTCGTGGCGGTCTCCGGGATCGGGGTCGCCGCCTATCACCCCGAGTCCGCGCGGGTGGCGCGGCGCTCGCCAGCCGGGGCAGTCACAGCGCCATGGGCTGGTTTCTGCTGACGGCAACATCGGCTACGCGCTCGCGCCGCCTCGGTCGCCACCGCGATCGGCCACGGCTCGCTGCACTGAACGCCGGTGCAGCTGCTGCCCGCTCTCGCCGGGACCGCGCTATGCGTGCCGGTGCTGCGGATGCTGGGCGGCAGCCGGGGGACCGGTCCGTCCACGGCGGCGGCGCGGGGCGCGGACGACGTGGCCTCGTTCGTGCGCCTTTCGCTGGCCGTGGTGTTCCGCTCGGTCGTCTTCATCGGGCTGAGCACCTTCATCTCGCTGTACGCCCAGGAGCGGCTCGGCGGGAGGCGCCGCCGCGGGCACGGCGGCCCTGTTCGTGCTGTTCCTGGGCGGTGCCGTGGGCTCGGTGCTCGGCGGCTCACTGGCGGGTCGCTACGACCGGGTCCGGGTCTCGCGCTGGTCCTACCTGACGTCGATCGTCGCCGTGGCCGGAGTGGTCTACGTGCCGGGCCCGGCGCTGTTCGTCTTCGTGGCCCTCACCTCCGCAGGCCTGTACGTGCCGTTCTCGCTCCAAGTCACCCTCGGGCAGGACTACTTGCCCTCCGGGTCGGCACCGCCAGCGGCGTCACCCTCGGACTGACCGTCAGCATCGGCGGTCTGAGTGAGCCCGGTCATCGGCCGACTCGCCGACGCGACTCTCCCTGCGGACGGCGCTCGCCCCGTTGATCGCCATGCCGGCACTGAGCTGGCTGCTCTTCCGCACGCTGCCCGAACCCGCCGTCCGCGAGGCGCAGTTCACGGCGCCGGCGCGGCAGGGCGACGCCGACACGGCGCTGTCGGGAACCTGATGCGGCCGGGACCCGACCGCCGGCTCAGCCGACGACGAGCACGAAGCACGCCGCGCGTACGCCCTTCCTCGCCCGCGCGGTGCGCCGCGGCGATGTGGGCGAGCAGGAACGTCCGCACGGCAGGAACGGTGAGGCGCCCGGCCTCGACCAGTGGGCCGATCTCGTCGAGGACGTACAGGGCGCGGCCGGTGTCGCCGCGAGCTGAACCGGACGCCGTGCTCCTGAGCTCCGGCGACATCGGCGACCGTGAGGACGTTCCCGGGGAGCCCGCGAGCCCGATGAGCTCGGGCAGCACCCGCTGCCCGCGACGTCGAGGGCCAGGTCGACGCCGTCGGGGAGCCAGCACGCGGACCCGGCCGGCCATGCCCTCGCCGTAGGTGACGGGTTCGGCCCGAGGAGCGCAGGTGGTCCTGGTTGGCCGGTCCGGCCGTGCCGATCACCCGCACTCCCGCGTGCCACGGCCAGCTGGACGGCGGCGCTGCCGATGGTGCCGGAGAGGCGCCGTTGACCAGCAGCGTGCGGCCGGCTTCGGCGCCGAGCTGGTCGAGGGCGCGCGGCCGTCTCAGGGCGGTGGGCAGGGCCGCCGCCGCGAAGTCGAGCGAGGGCGGCACGCGTACGTAGTGGTCGAGCACCGCGGACTCGGCCTGGGCCGCGCCCGCGCCGGAGAGCCCGACGACGCGGTCGCCGACGCAGACGTCCCGACACGCCGTCGCCGAGCGCGTCGACGACGCCCGCCGCCTCGTGGCCCAGGGTCTGCGGAAGCTCCTGGTCCATCAGGCCCCGGCGCTTCTTCCAGTCGCTGGCGTTGACACCGGCGGCGCGCACCGCGATCCGTACCTGACCCGGCCCCGGGTGCGGTTCGGGAAGCTCCACGATCTCCAGCACCTCGGGGCCGCCGAACCTGCTGAACTGCGCTGCCTTCATCGTTCGCTCCGGTTCCGGACCCGAGGTCCACGCGGTGCCGCGGGCGACACCGCCCGACGGTCCGCCCCTCGCAGGCACTCTAGATCGCCGACGCCGGAGCGTCGCTCCGGCCGCGGGCAGGCCGGCGGCCCCGGACGCTCACACCTTCTCGACGACCGTGTCCTCCGGTTCCACCGGCCGGCCGTCCGCCGCCCGGATCTCCAGCCGGTGCAGCGGTCGGCCGGTCCTGCTGGTCGAGGAGGGCGGGAGTGCTCCTCGCCGGGGTGAAGCACTCCCGCCTCGCCCCACTGGCGCAGCGCGACGATCACCGGGAACAGGGCGCGGCCCTTGTCCGTGAGGCGGTACTCGCGGTGGGAGCCGCCGTCCGGGGGCGGGCACGCTCTGCAGCACACCGGCGTCCTCCAGCGAACGCAGCCGCGTGACCAGGATGTTCTTCGCGATGCCGAGGCTGCGGTGGAACTCGCCGAACCGGCGGCTGCCGTCGAAGGCGTCCCGCACGATCAGCAGCGACCACCAGTCGCCGATGGCGTTCACCGACCGGGCGACGGGGCACGGGTCGGCATCGAATCGTGTGCGGGCGACCATCCGCGACTCCTCGTTCTCCAGCCCCCCGGACCCTTCGGGAGTGGTTGCAACATGCTACCCCGTCCGACTACGGTCACTCCGGTAGCAAGATGCAACCAAATGGAAGGCGGGGGCGACATGGCGGTCCAGTGCTCGGAACCGGTCGGCGCATGCGACGGGAGCGGAGCGCGCGCAGAGGGAGGCGACCGTGCCGGACGGATCGCCATCCGCCCGGCTCGTACCTGACTCGCCCTCGCCTGCGGCAGCTCGGTCGCCACCGTCTACTTCTCCCAGCCCCTCCTGGTGACCCTCGGCGAACGGTCTCGCGCTCGGCGCGGGGATGGCTCGGAGCGATCGTGACCGTGACCCAACTCGGCTACGCCATCACGGCCTGTTGGGCTCTCGTCCCGCTCGGTGACCTGCTCGACCGCCGACGCCGCGGGTCACCGGCCAGCTCGCACTGCTCGCCGTCGCCCTGCTGGCCGCCGGACTCGCGCCCGGGCGCCGTCGCGCTGCTCGCCGCGCTCGCCGCGGTCGGGCTGCTCGCCGTCGTCGCCCAGACGATGGTCGCGGCGGCGGCCGCCCTGACCCCGCCCGCCCGGCGGGGCCGCGCCGTCGGCACGGTCACCGGCGGCATCGTCACCGGGATCCTGCTCGCCCGCGCCGCCGCCGGAGCCCTCGCCGACCTCGCCGGCTGGCGTGCGGTCTACCCTCGTGGCCGCGGGCGTGATCCTCGTCCTCACCGTTGCTGGTGCGCCGGGCCCTGCCCGCGGGCGCCCCGGCCGTCGACGCGCGCGAGATGTCGTACGGGCGGCTCGTGGCCTCGACCGTCACCCTGTTCGCCCGCCAGCCGCTGCTACGGGTCCGGGGCACGCTCGCCCTGCTGGTGTTCGCCGCGTTCAGCACGCTGTGGAGCGGCATGGCGCAGCCGCTCAGCGGACCGCCGTGGTCGCTGTCGCGCACGGCGATCGGCGCGTTCGGGCTCGCCGGGGCGGCCGGGGCCGTCGCCGCCACCGTGGCCGGACGCTGGAACGACCGGGGCCTCGCCCGGCGCACCACGGGCGTCGGCCTCGCCGTACTGGCCCTGTCCTGGCTCCCCGATCGGCCCTGACCGGGCGGTCGCTGTGAGCGCTCGCGATCGGCGCCGTCCTGCTGGACTTCGCCGTGCAGGCCGTCCACGTCACCAACCAGACCCTGATCCACTCGGTCCGCCCCGACGCGGGCAGCAGGATCATCGGCGGCTACATGGTCTTCTACTCGGCCGGCAGCAGCCTCGGCGCCCTCGGCTCCTCCCTCGCCTACGCGGCCGCCGGCTGGCCGACCTGTCACGGCACTCGGCGTCCTTCAGCCTCGCGGCCCTGGCACTTTGGGCGACGACCCGGCGCGTGGGGCCGGGCGCGGCCTGAGCGGATCTCGGCTGCCTTCGCCGGATGTTGTGGGTCAGGCAGCGGTCAGGCCCGAACCGAGTCCTGTCGGTGGGGTGTCGTAGCGTCAGCAGCATGATCTCCGAGCCGACTCCGTCAGGCCGAGGGCTCCCACGATGCGGCCTTTCTGCCGCGGCTGCAGATGTCCTTCGGGCTGCGCCCAAGCCGGTCACGGTCCCGGTGTCGAAGTTCGGCGGGCAGCCGGTCTGGCTGGACGGTCCGGCGTGGCCCGGTGCATCCGCGTACGCGTGAGCCGCTCGTGTTCGTCGGCCAGTTCCGGGTGCCAGGGAACGAGGTACGTCTCGCCTACCTCTTTTTGCACGAGGAGGGCCTGGACATGGGCGGCGACGCAGTGGAGGACGGCGAGGCCGTTGTCCTGGTCCAGCCGGGTGGGCGGATACCGTCCTTCGCGTCGATCGGCTCCCCCAGCACCCAGGGGCGAACCCTGTGGCGTTGGGGTCCGGACGAGACAGAGGTTCCCGTTGAATGGCTGATAGACCTGATGCCGATGCCACCGGAGCTCGACAAGGCGGCGAACCATGCCGCCGCCTGGTGCGATGGCTGCGAAGCGAGGGGCCAGAGGTCGAATCCCTTGACGAGGAGCAACCCACGGACTTCCTAGGAGGTGAGGCCCACTACCCGAACGGCCGAGCCGTCGGCATCGACTCGTCTTGGCTGTTCCTCTGCCAGTTCGCGCAGACCGGGGCGAGGCGGAGTCAGACCCGTTCTTCCTCAACTTCGGCTACGGGGAGTGGCTTCATCTTCCCTCAGCTCCGACCACCTCGAAGGCCGGTTCATGTCGGACTGCAGCTAGACGACACCTCGGGCCGGCGATCCGATGATCTGAAGGACGATGACCTAGTCGGCTCACCTCCGAGCGCGTACAGCTTCGGCAGGTTCACCACGATCGCCTCCTGCGTGCTTGCGGGCGATGACGACCACGGCCTCCTCGGCCGGGTCCGGGTTCCTCCTCGCGGTGCGGGACGTAGGGCGGTACGAAGATGTAGTCGCCGGGGAGGTGCGCAGCCGGACCTCGTCGGTGCCGTCGCCCGAGTCGTCGACGAACACGAACTCCGGGTGCCCGCTGACCACGTAGATGGCGGTCTCGGACTCGCCGTGGTGGTGGTCCGACGAGGACGTCGACGGGGCGACGTGGGTCTGGCCCATCCACAGCTTCTCCGAGCCCACCGTCCGCCCGCTGACGGCGGCGAAGCGCCGCATGCCGCCGGTCTGCGCGGTGTCGCCGTCCAGGAGTCCGCGCGGACGTGGTGCAGCCTGCTGCGCAGCGGAGGGGTGGACGGGGCGTCGGGGAGGTGCGGGTGGAAGCCCTCGCCAGGAGTGGTCAGCGGGTCGCTCTATGGTCGGGACGCTGAGCCGCCCGGAAAAGGATGTCAAGAGGTGTCCATTGGTTCCCACCTGCGGCAATCTTCCCGCAACACAGCAGTGACCGGTCATGAAGAGCCTTGCCGCGCGCGGGTGTTCGGGCATGATGGGCGCATGCATCTCTCCGCGAAGGCGGACTACGCCGCGCGCGCCCTGCTGGAGCTGCACGCGCCCGGACCGCCCGTTGACCTGTGAGGCCATCGCCTCCTCGCAGGGGATTCCGTTCCGCTTCCTGAAGTCGGTGGTGGGCGAGTTGCGCCGGGCGGGCCTGGTGCGCAGCCAGCGCGCGGCTGCGAAGGCGGGTACTGGCTGGGCGGCAGCGCCGACGAGATCACCCTGCTCGACGTCAGCCGTGCCATCGACGGGGACCTGCTGACCTGCGGGGAGAGCCCGTCGGCGGGTTGGCGTATCCGGGCGCCGCGACCGGACTGCCGGACGTGTGGCGCCGGATCAGAAGCCGACGCGGCGGCGGTACTCGGCGGCGTGACGCTGGCCTCGCTGCTGCCCGCGGCGGACGCGGTGCCGGCCGCGAAGGGAGCCGCGTGACGCGCGAGGGCGGTGCGGTGCAGCTCGAAGTCGTCGAGTACACCGACCCGTTGTGCCCCTGGGCCTGGGGTTCGGGCCCGTCTTCCGGCAGCTCGGGCCGCCCTGGACGGGCGGGTCTGCTGGCGCCGGGCCTACTGCATCCTCTTCGACGACGGCGACGACCCGCCGCCCGACCCGGCCGCGGAGACCGCCTGGTACGCCCGGTACGTCGAGGGGATCTGCGGGCACACGAAGGCCCCGCGGGCGGTGCCGCTGAGCCGGGTCGCGGCGAGCTCCTGGCTCCGCCTCGCTCGTCGCCAAAGGCGGCCGAGGCGCAAGGGAGTCGGATCGCCGACCGGGTGCTGCGGCGGCTGCGCGAGACCGTGTTCGTCCGGGGTGAGCCCGCCGACACCATGGACGCGGCCCTCCTCGCCGCCCGCGGAGTGCCGGACCTGGACGGCGATCGGCTGCGCCGCGACGCGGCCTCGGACGCCGTGCGCGAGCGGGTGCGGGGCGACCGTGCCGAGGCGCGCGACCCGCTGCCCGAGGCCCGTCGCGTCGACAGCGGATCACCGCACCCGGGCACGGCCAAGGAGACCCACGACGGTCAACTCCGTTACGCGCTGCCGACGTTGCTGCTCCGCACGGCCGCCGCGCGCCGGATCGTCCCAGGCTGGCGGCCCTACGAGGAGTACGCGGGCGCGGTCGAGGAACTCTGCCCGGGACTGCTGCGGACGGGCCCGGCCGCACTGCCGGCGGCGCAGGCGCTGCGGCACCACCGCAGCCTCGGAGCCCGAGCGGCAGGTGCTCGCCGCCGGCCCCCTGGCCGCCGCCCGGCGCCGTACGGGTGGACACCGCGGGAGGCCCGCTGTGGCGGTGCGCGGAGGAGGCCCGCGTCTGTCCCGCGCCGGGCGGATCCGCCATCGGTGAAGCCGGCCAGGGAGCATCGGCCGCCCACTGAAAGGCCGTTGACCAGCGACGGAAGACCGTCCGCCGAATGAGACACCCCTAGGTGTCCATTGACACGGACAGTCGGACGACCCCAGGATGTGGGACATGCTCACGACGCACCCCGGTGTGGTGTGCCGCTACGTGGATCTGCGGCGCACCTGTAGCGCCCTCTGTCGCTGACCTGCCGATCCCACGGTTCCGCGCGCCCCTGACGCGCCCTTCCGTCGAGCGCGCTCGCTCCGCCGCGCCGCCCGTCTCCCGGCTCGCCCCCGTGCCTTCCCCTGCCCCCGCGCCCGACGGCGTCGCGCCCGAACACCCGTGCCGCGTACGCCTGTTGAGGCGCAGCCCAGGTGGTCGAGGGGACGAGCCGCCCCTCGCCCTGCCTCGTGACCGCCGCCCGCGCGGAAACGGGCCTTCGACGAAAGAACCCCCCATGCCCGGACGCCGCACGCCCCGACGCCCCGCCGTACGCCTGCGCACCGCAGGTCTCGTGACGGCACTGGCCGCCCTCCTCGCCCCGGCCCTCACCGGCTGCGCCGGCGAAGCCGCCTCCGCGACCGGCTCCTCGACCCTCAAGTGGACCTCCTCGTACTTCCCCGCCCACTGGGACCCCGTCGTCAGCGGCAGTGGCGCCCAGTTCCGTGAACTCGCCCTGGTCTACGCATCGTTGACCCGCACCGACGAGAAGGGGAACGCCGTCCCCGACCTCGCCAGGAGCTGGGAGTACAACAGCAGGGGCGACGAGATCACCTTCCACCTGCGCTCCGGCCTGAAGTTCAGCGACGGCGAACCGGTGAACGGCGCCGCCGTCAAGGCGGCGATCGAACGGGCCGAGAAGCAGAAGAACTCCGCGCTCTTCGGCGACCTCACCTCGATCGAGTCCGTCGACGCCAAGGGCCTCGACGCCGTCGTCCACCTCAGTCAAGTCGACTACCAGATACCGCAGTTGCTCGGACAGCGCGTCCTGCAGATCGCCAGTCCGAAGGCCGCGAAGTCCCCGGCCCGGCTCGACCAGGGACCGGTCGGCGCGGGCCCCTTCACCGTCACCCAGCTCATTCCGGGCACCAAGGCCGTCCTGAAGAAGAACCCGGACTACTGGGACGCCGAGAACATCCACATCGACCAGGTCGAACTGACCTCGGCACCCGACGCCGCCACCGTCATCTCCGGCCTGCAGACCGGCGTCTACAACTTCGCCGACATCGGACCCAGCCAGGCGTCCGCCGCCGAGAAGGCGGGCCTCGACGTGTTCGTCCAGCCCGGCTTCAACGCCTCCAACATCAGCCTCAACGTCAACAAGAAGCCCTTCGACAACGACAAGGTCGTCGACGCCGTCCGCTACGCGGTCGACCGCCAGGAGTTCGTCGACAAGCTGACGTTCGGCTACGGCGAGACCACCGACCAGCCCTTCCCGAAAGGGATACGTCGCCTACGACCCGAAGTCGGCGAACGCCTACCCGCACGACCTCGCCAAGGCCAGGAAGTTGCTCGCCGAAGCGGGCTACGACGCGGGCGACCTGAAGCTCGACCTCGTGATCCCCGCCGAGGACCCGCAGGCCGAGATCGTCCAGTCGCAGCTCGCGAAGGCCGGCATCAGCGTCGACATCAAGATCGACAAGAACTGGGCGACCCCGTTCTTCGCCAAGGACCTGACCTTCTCGCTCTACTCCACCACCGGGCGCGACTCCGCCGCACAGACCCTCACCGCCCACTTCGGCCCCGACGGCCCCCTCAACCTCAGCTCCCCGTACGAGGCCCGCCGGGTTCCGAGGCCGCCATCGCCAAGGTCCGCGAGACACCGCTCGACTCGCCGGAGTACACCGACACCCTGCGGGCGGCGACCCGGGCGGGTCTCGAGAGCAAGGCCCTCGTCTTCACCTACTCCCAGCCCAACCTGATCGCGAAGAGCAAGACCGTCTCGGCCTGCCGAAGAACCCCGCCCACATCGACTGGACCGGCGTCACCATCGGCGGCGCCGAGTGAGCGCACGACGCGCCGCCGGACGCGTCCTGGCCGTGCTCGGCCGGTCGGCCCGCGCTCTTCGTGCCGGTCTTCCTCGTCGCCACGTTCGTGACGTTCGCCCTGCGCTCACTGAGCGGACTGAGCCCGCCCGGATCCAGTTTGGGGGAGGAGGCGACCTCGGAGGCCATCGCCCGCGTCGAGGCCGAATGGGGCCTGGACCGGCCCTTCCTCGTCCAGTACGGGGACTGGTTCGACGGTGTGCTGCACGGCCGGCTCGGCACCAGCTGGACCAACGGCTCCGACATCTCCACCCTCATCGGGGTCGGCCTCGGCGTCAGCCTGTCCGTCGCGACGTTCGCGCTGCTCATCGGCGTGGTCGTCGGCTTCGTCCTGGGCACCGTCGCCGCGCGCTGCGCGCACCACCTGGATCGACCGGGCCGTCACCGGCTTCGTCACCGTGATCTCGGTGATGCCCGCGTTCGTCGTCGGCATCGTCCTCGTGGCCGTGTTCGCCGTCGGACTCCGGCTGTTCCGTCGGCCGGCTACGTCCCGGCGGCGCAGGGCATCGGCCCGTGGATCGCCCACATCACCCTCCCGGCCGTCGCGCTCAGCTTCGACGTCATCGCCGACGTCGCCCGGCAGTTGCGGACCGGACTGATCGCCGCGTACGGCGAGAACTACGTGACCGGAGCCGTGGTGCGCGGCCTGAGCCCCGCGCCGCGTCTTCTTCGGGCACGTGCTGCGTCAACGCGCTCGGCCCCACCCTGGCCACCCTCGGTCTCAAGTTCCCCGCCCTGGTCGGCGCGTCCGTCGTCACCGAGTGGATCTTCGGCCTGCAGGGGCTTCGGCCGGTTCGCCAACGACGCCGCCCAGGCCGGCGACGTACCCGCCGTCCAGGGCGTCCTCGTGGTGTCGATCGTCCTGGTCGTCACCTTCAACCTGCTCGTCAACCTGGTCCTGGCCCGCGTCACGCCGGCCTCGCAGAGGGAGTGTGACCGTGATCCGCCGCGTACTCGCCCTGACCTCGGGCCGCATCGCCGTCGCCGTCCTCGCCGTGATCGCCCTCCCTCGCGGCCCTCGGCCCGCTGCTCGCCCCCGCAGAACCCCCTCGCCACCAGCGTCCGCACGCTCGCCGACCCCTCCGCCGCCCACTGGCTGGGCACCGACTACCTCGGCCGCGACACGTTCCAGCCGACTGCTCGACGGCTCGCGCGTCAGCGTCCTCGGCTCGCTCGAAGTCGCCCTGACCGCCCTGGTGGTGGGGGCCGTGCCCGGGATCCCTCTCGGTCCACCTCGGCCGCGCCTTCCGGAGTGCGCCCTCCGGCTGACCGACACCCTCGTCGCCCTGCCGTTCCTGCTGTTCGCCGTCGCCGTCATCGCCCTGCTCGGCAACGGCATCACGCAGAGCGATGCTCGTCACCGGAGTGCTGGTCTCCCCGCTGTTCTACCGGGTGGCGCGCGCCGCGACCCTGGCCGTGGCCCGCTCCCCCGTACGTGGAGGCGGCGATCGTCTCGGGCGCCTCCCTCGGCTGGATCGTGCGACGCCACCTGTGGGCGAAGGTACTGCCGCCGCTCGCGGTCGCCCTCGCGCAGACCATCGGCACCGGCTTCGTGATCGTCTCCTCGCTCACGTTCCTCGGCATCGGTGTCCAGCCGCCCGGAGCCGACCTGGGGCGGCCTGCTCGCCTCCGACCTCGGCTACCTCGCCCACCAGCCGTGGGCGCCGGCCGCCCTGCTCTCCTGATCATGGTGACGGTCTGGGCGTGCAACCTGCTGGCCGATGCCGTGCGCGACGTCTCCGGCGAGGCGGGACGCGCCCTCGTCGACCGGCGCAGGGGCCGCGATCCACCGCACCGACCAGGCCGTCACCACCCCCGCCGGAGGCTCCGATGACCTCACCGACCACCCAGCACGCCCGCCCCGAGCAGCCCGGCGACGTCACGGACCCGACGGCCGCACCGGTCCCTGTCCGTGCGCGACGTCCACATCACCGACCGGGCGTCCGGCCGCGAGATCGTCCACGGCGTCAGCTTCGACCTGGCGCCCGGCGGGACGGTCGGCATCGTCGGCGAGTCCGGCAGCGGCAAGACCCTCACCTGCCGCGCCGCCCTGGGCATCCCTGCCCCCGCACTTCGAGGTCACGGCCGGATCCATCGAGATCGCCGACACCGACATCACCACCCTGACCGCCGCCCGCTGGACCGCGCTGCGCGCCACACCACCATCAGCGCCGTCTTCCAGGACCCGGCGTCCTACCTCAACCCCTCGATCCGGGTGGGCGCCCAGATCGCCGAGGTCCTCCCGCGTGAAGACGGGCCTCACCCGGCGCGAGGCCCGCGACCGGACCCTGGAACTGCTGCGCGCGGTCCACCTGCGCGATCCTGAGCTCGTCCGGGTCCAGTACCCGCACGAACTCTCCCGGCGGCATGCTGCAGCGCGTCCTGATCGCCGCCGCGATCATGGCGCGGCCGCGGATCCTCATCGCGGACAGAGGCCACCACCGCGCTCGACGTGACCGTGCAGGCGGAGATCCTCGACCTCCTCGCCGACCTCCGGGAGCGCACCGGCCTCGCGCTCGTCGTCGTCTCCACGACCTCGCCGTCGTCGCCCAGCTCTGCGACGAGGTCCTCGTCCTGCGCCACGGCGAGGTCGTCGAGCAGGGCCCAGTCACTCAGTCCCTGCACGACCCGAGGGACGACTACACCCGGCTGCGATCGCCGAGCACGAGCAGTACGGACTGGAGCAGTTCCGCCCGGCGAAGGAGAACGCGTGAGCAGCAACACCCCATCCGGCACACCGAGTTCAGCGCTGGAGATCAGCGGCCTCGACGTGCACTACGGACCCACGCCGCCGGCGTCGCCAGGCCCTGAACGGGGTCTCGCTCACGGTGGCGCCCGGCGAGACGGTCGGACTGATCGGCGAGACCGGCTCGGGCAAGTCCACCCTCGCCCGCACCGTCCTCGGGCTCGTCCCGCGACGGCCGGATCGATCGTCGTCGAGGGGAGGACGTCACCTCCTACGGCCGCCGCCGGTGGCGGGCCCTGCGCCAGCGGGGCGTCGTCCAGTACGTCTTCCAGGACCCGCTGCGCAGCCTCGACCCCGACCTGACCGTCGAGGTCCCTGAGCGAGCCGCTCCTGGTGCGCGGCGTGCCGCGGGACGAGACGGGCCCGGCGGATCCGCGCCCACCTCGACCGGGTCCGTCTCACCGAGGACCTGCTCGGCCCGGCTGCCCGGCGCCCTCTCCGGTGGCCAGCGCCAGCGTCGCCGTGGCAAGGGCGCTGGTCACCGAGCGCGCGCGTCCTCATCCTCGACGAACCCGTCAGCGCCCCTCGACTCCGCCAACCGCGTCCAGATCCTGAGATCCTCAAGGACCTGCGCCGACGGCGTCGCGCTCGTCCTCATCTCCCACGACCTCAGCTCCGTCGCCGGGGTCGCCGACCGGATCGCCGTCCCTCTACCGGGGCGAACTCGTCGAGACCGGGACGGCGCACGACATCGTCACGAACCCACAACACCCCTACACCCGACTCCTGTTGGGCTCCGCTCCCACCCTCCACGGCGCCCCCGCCGACCGGGGCCGAACGCCAGGGCGCTGCGCGCCCTGCTGCACGCCTGAACCCACCCCGCTCACCCCGCTCACCCCCTCGCACCCCGCTCACATCACCTCGTCACCCCTCTCGCGTCTCACGGACCTGGAGCTCTCATGCCCCGCAAGAAGATCCACCTCGCGCTGCACCCGTACGGCGTCGGCGGCGGCCAGCACGGACTGTGGAAGGACCCGCGCGTCGCCAGAACGCCAGCATCGACATCAACTACTACATACGCCAGGCCCAGGCCGCCAACACGCCCTGTTCGACGCCCTGTTCATCGTCGACAGCCAGTTCATCAACGCCACTACCCCTCGCACTACCTCAACCGCCTCGAACCCCTCACCCTCCTTCCCGCCGTCGCCACCCACACCCGGCACATCGGCACTCGTGGGCACGGCGAGCTCGACGCTCAACTCCCCGTTCAACCTCGCCCGCCGCTTCGCCTCCTCGACCACATCAGCGGCGGCCGGGCCGGCTGGAACGTCGTCACCAGCTTCGACACCGGCACCTCGAAGAACTACGGACTCGACGAACACTCGGACTACGCGACCCGCCACGGCCGCGCCCTGGAGTTCGTCCCACGTCGCCCGGGGCCTGTGGGGACTCCTACGAGGACGACGCGTTCCCCGCCGACGTCGAGCGCAACGTGTTCCTCGGTCCCGCCCGGCTGCCCGCTCGACCACGAGGGCGAGCACTTCAAGGTCGCGGGCCCGCTCAACCTCTCGCGCTCCCGCAGGAACCAGCCGGTGATCTTCCAGGCCGGCGTCTCCGAGGAGGGCCGGGACCTGGCAGCGCAGGTCGCCGAGGGCATCTACCGCGCCCGGCGGCTCCCTGGAACAGGCGCGGGAGTACTACACGGACATCAAGGACCGCACCGCCGCCTACGGCTGCGACCCCGACCACATCAAGATCTTCATCCACGGCGGCCCGGTGGTCGCCACCACCGACGAGGCCGCCCGCCGCAGGGAGCGCGAGATCTTCGAGGAGGACAACGACTTCGACCGCCACCTCGCCCTGCTCGGCCCGGGTCCTTCGGCGCGTACGACTTCAGCACGCACGACCTGGACGCGCCCTTCCCCGACGTCGCCCACCTCGCGGGAGAAGGGCGGCAGGACCGGCGCCGCGAAGCTCATCGAGCGTGCGCGGTCCGAGCAGCTGACTCTGCGTCAAGTGGCCCAGTCGCTGGCCGAGTTCCGCCGCTCGCCGTTCGTCGGCGCGCCGGAGACGGTCGCCGACCGGATCGAGGAGTGGTTCGACGCGGGCACCTTCGACGGCACGTCAACCCGGCCTTCCGCACCGAGGAGTAGTAACTTCGCCCTGTTCGTCGGCGGCGTCGTACCGGTCCTCCAGAAGCGCGACCTGTTCCGCACCGAGTACGAGGCCGACACCCTGCGCGGCGGCCTCCGGACCGCCTGTCCCGGCCAACCGCCACCGCCACCCCCGGCAGGAGAGGCCGCATGAGCAGCAGCGGTACACCGACCACCAGGTCAGCGCGGGCGCGAACACCCGCAGCGCACGGTCGTCGTGGTCTCGGCCGGGGCGAGTCGATGCCACGCACGACCGGTCCGGACAGCGGCTCGCCGCGGACGCGCCACCGGGTCCGCGGCAGTCGTCGACGCGCCCGGAGCCGCCCGGTGACCCGCACTGACCGCGTTGGCTGCGGGAGTTCGCCGCCCGGCCTCGCCTGGCTGTCCCAGGCCGAGAGCGCGCGTCGCGCACCCGCTCGTCCTCGTGCCCTTCCGACACGGGCGCCGCCGCGCTCGCCGCCCTTTCCGGCCAGCCGGCCACCGGCGCCGCGCCCCCGAGCGCGCCTTCGTCCTCGCCGGCGCTCCTGGCCCCTGCCACCGCGGAAGCCGGGCTCCTGAAGAGGAGCCGGACGCTTCAGGACGACGTGCCCCGTCCACCGCAGAGGCCCTCACCCGGGACGCCGGTGCGGCGCGGGACGCTACCGCCGCGCCGGTGCCGGGACGGCTCCTCGACTCCGCTCACGGCGCCGCGGGAGGTTCCTCCACCTGCTCCCGTCGGCGACCGCGACCCCGCTGGCCGGCCGCGACGCCGTCGCCCGCCTCGCCAGAGAGCCTGCCCGCCGCCCGCCTGCCGTCGTGCACGGCGCCTCACCACGACGTCCTCAACGACCAGCAGCACCGCTCCGTCGCCGCCGAGATCGTCCTCCTCCTCGAAGCCCTCCGCGGTGGCCGTCCCACGCCCCTGATCACCACCGAGACCAGCTCCTGGTGAACGGCGCGGCACGACCGCGCCCGGCACTCCGCTCACCGAACCCGAAAGGTTCCCCATGGCCGTCATCCTGTCCGTCTCCGGCAGCCCTCCGCCACCCTCCCCGCACCGGCCGCCTCCTGGGCCACGATGCGCCGCCTCACCGACCGCGGCCACGATGTGTGACCCGGCTCGTGGACGTCCGCAGGACCTCCGCCCGCCGAAAGCACCGCCGCGTGCCGACGTCCACCACCCGGCGATCGCCGACGCGGCGCTGATGCGCTTCGCGCGGGCCGACGGCACCGTGATCGGCACGTCTGCATAAGGCCGCGTACGGCGGTCTGCCGAAGAGGCGCTGCTCGGTCTGCTCCCGCGGTTCGCCCTGTCCGGCAAGACGGTGCTGCCGCTCGCCACCGGTGGCAGCGTCGCCCACGTCCTGGCTCGACTACGCGCGGCGCCCGGCGGCTGAACTCCGCGGGCGCCGCCCACGTCGTGCCCGGCTGGTTCACCCTCGACAAGGACACATCACCGCCGAGGGCGCACCGCTTCTGCACGTCGCGCAGCCCCGGCCGCCGAAGCCCTGGAGCAGGTGACCGACACCTTCGCTCGGCCGCGTGGTGTCCGTGGGCGCGGGCGTCCTGGCGTCGACCGCGTGACATCGCTCCTCACCTGACCCGAGCAGGCGCGTGGAACCGGCGGGATCGGCATGTCATCATGCGATGACATCGCTTGATGAACACGAACGGGAATTCCTTGTCTCCCTCCATACCGGCCGCCCCCACTGCGGCCCGCCGCGACACGCCCCCGCGCTGCGCCACCACGCGCGCTCGTGCCCGTCCTCGTCTCGCTGGGCATGCTCGTCGCCGCGGTCAGCAGCCTCCGGTGCGCTGATCCCGACCATCGCGGCCGAGGGACCGCACGTCGCCGTCTCCACACGCGCGAGTGGGCGCTCACGGTGACGATGCTGGTCGGCGCCATCGCCACCTCTGGTCATGGGGCGGCTCGGCGACGGGCCGTACCGCGCGCGTCATCCTCACCAGGCTCGCCGCCGTCATGGCGGGCCAGCCTGCCGGCGGCGCTGCCGGTCGGCTTCCCCCGCCCCGCCTCGCCGGCCGGGCCCTGCAGGGGGTCGGCATGGGGCCCGTCCCGCTCGCCATCGCCACCGCGCGACGCGCCGCCGCCGGAGAAGGCGCGGGCCGCGGGTGGCGACGCCATCCGCCCGACGACCGCGGCGCATCGGCCTCGGCCACCCCGATCACCGGTCTCTCTCGCCGAGAGTACCTCGGCATGTACGCCCGGGTTCTGGTTCGCCCTTCTGGCCACCGCGGTCGCCGCCTTCGTCGCCACCGCGATCGTACGTGCCCGCGCCGCCGCACCGCGCCACCACCACCCCCGATGGACTCTCCGGCGCGCTGCCCTGGCCGAGCGGCTGCGGCGGCGCTGCTCCTCGCCCTGGCGGAGGGGAGCGTGCTGGGGCTGGGGCTCGCTGTCTGCCGCGCTCGCGGTCGGCGTGAAGCGGCGCACGAAAACGCGAGCGTTTCACGATAATGCGAAAACGGTTAAACACCCCACCCCGAAACTGAAACGAAGGTG
>NZ_JASERH010000099.1:0-66726 GCF_030766975.1 Streptomyces sp. KL116D
GCGGCGGAGCGGGCCGGGATCGCCCTGCTCACGGTCGACGAGGACGCGGCCTGGCACCGCGTCCACCTGCTGCTGTCCGCGGCGGCGGGCGCCGGGGCGGGCGGTGCGCCGACGCCGGGCGGCGATCTGTTCGCGCTCGCCGACGCCGTCGCCGCGGCGGTCGGCGGGGCCACCGCCATCGAGGACCCGCGCCAGCGCATCCTCGCCTACTCGACCGTGCCCGGGCAGGCCGTCGACGAGGACCGGCGCAACGGCATCCTCGGCCTCCAGGTCCCCGACAGCCCGGAGAACGCCGAGCAGTACCGGGCCCTGTTCGCCGCCGACGTCCCGCTGCGGCTGCCCGCGCTCGACGCCGACAACCTGCCCAGGATCGCCGTGGCCGTGCGCGCGGGCGGCGAGACGCTCGGCTCGCTGTGGGTCGTCGACGACGGCGGTCTCGCCCCCGACGCCGAGGACGCCCTCGCCCAAGGGGCGTCCACCGCCGCCCTGTTGCTGCTGCGGGCCCGCGCCGCGCAGGAGCTGGCCCGGCACCTCGGCGGGGACCTGCTGCGCCGGGTCCTGGACGGCACGGTCGACCCGGCCGGCGCCGCGCACCGGCTGGGCCTGGGCGCGGGCACCGAGCCGGTACGGGTGGCGGCGTTCGTCCCGGCGGGCGCCAGCACGGCACCGGACGTCGAACGGACGGCGCTGCGCCTCCTCGACCTCGTCCGGCTGCAGTGCGAGGCGCGCTACGGGCGGCACGCCTGCGTCCTGGTCGACGGGGTCGTCTACGCCCTGCTGCCCGCCACCGGCGAACGCGGCGCCGCCCGCCACAAGCGGCTCGCGCAGGACATCGTGGAGCGGGCGGGACAAGCGCTGCGCACCCCCGTGCGGGCCGGGCTCGGCGCGCTGGTGCCGGGGCTCGCGCGCGCCGCGGACTCCCGGGACGACGCCGATCTGGTGCTGCGCTGCCTCTCGGCGGAGCTGCCGGTCGCGCTGGTGGACGACGTCCAGGCCCGGGTGACCCTGCTGCGGCTCGGTGAACTCCTGGGCGGGCGGCGGGAGTTGATGGAGGGGGCGTGGGTCCGGGTGCGGGCGTACGACGCGGAGCACGGTACGGACTACGCCCGTACGGTCAGGGCGTGGCTGGAGGCCGGCTGCGACATGGCGGGCGCGGCGAAGCGGCTCGCCGTCCATCCCAACACCTGCCGGTACCGCCTCCGGCAGGCGCGGGAGCAGGTGGGCCTGGACCTGGACGACCCGGACGAGCGCCTGATCCTGTGGCTCACGGCCCGACTGGACTCCGCCTGAACACCACCGACTGCGTCTGCCGGGCAGGTCCTTCGTCGCGGGGTGCGGGTCGTGGTGGGTTGCTCGCGCAGTTCCCCGCGCCCCTGAAGGCATGCGCTGCGCGCAGCCTTCCCCGGCCCGGAGATGCCGCACGAAGTGCGCATCTCCAGGGGGCGCGAGGAACTGCGCGACCAACCCCCACCGACCCGCAGCCGAAGCCGCAGGCATCCAGGGGCGCGAGGAACTGCGCGACCAACCCCCACCGACCCGCAGCCGAAGCCGCAGGCATCCAGGGGCGCGGGGAACTGCGCGACCAACCCCCACCGGCCCACAGCCGAAGCCGCAGGCATTCAGGGGCGCGGGGAACTGCGCGACCAGCCCCCACCGGCCCGCAGCCGCCCACGAAACCTCGAAGCCGCGGCGCGTCAGCGCAACCAGGCGCCCAACTTCCGCTCACACTCGACCAGCTGCCCCACGGGAACGTACTCCTCGGCCGTATGGGCCAGCACCGGATCACCCGGCCCGAAGTTCACCGCCGGCACCCCCAGCTCCGTGAAGCGCGCGACATCCGTCCACCCCAGCTTGGGCCGCGGCTCGACCCCGAGGAACCGGACCAGCGACCCCACGGCCGCCCGGTCGAGACCCGGCAGGGCCCCGGGCACGACCTCCGTCACCTCGAACTCGTACTCCGCCGGGAAGAGCCCCCGCACGTACGCCTCCGCCTCCGCGGCCGAACGGCTGGGCGCGAAGCGGGCGTTGAGGGAGATGACGCAGGTGTCGGGGACGACGTTCCCGGCGACCCCGGCCCGCACGGCGACGGCGCTGAGCCCTTCCCGGTACTCCAGGCCGTCGATGACGACCCGCTCCGGCACGTGCGCGTCGAGCACGCGCAGCACCTCCGCCGACCGGTGCACCGCGTTGACGCCCCGCCAGGCCCGCGCCGTGTGCGCCCGCGCGCCCCGCACCGTGATGTCGGCGCACAGCACGCCCTGGCAGCCCGCCTCGACCCCGGCGTCGGACGGCTCCATCAGGATCGCGAGGTCCGCGGCGAGCAGCTCGGGCCGCTCGGTGGCGATCCGGTGCAGCCCGTTGCGGTCGCCCTCGACCTCCTCGCACTCGTAGAAGACGTACGTGATGTCGCGCGACGGCGCGGTCAGGGTCGCGGCGAGCCGCAGCGCGACGGCGACGCCGCCCTTCATGTCGCAGGCGCCGAGCCCGTACAGCAGGTCGCCCTCCTGCCGCGCGGGCAGGTTCCCGGCGGCGGGCACCGTGTCCAGGTGTCCGGCGACGATCACCCGCTCGGGGCGGCCGAGGCCGGTGCGGGCGACGACCGAGTTGCCGACCCGTTCGACGGTGAGGTGCGCCAGTGCGGCCAGCGCGGACTCGACGGCGTCCGCGAGCGGCTTCTCGTCGCCGCTCTCGGAGGGGATGTCGACGAGCGCGCGGGTCAACGCGACGACGTCCGAGCCGAGTTCGAGAACAGGGGCGGGGGCGGGGGCGGGGGCGGTCACGACTGCTCCTCGGGGGCGGAGTTGAGCTTGGAGTGCTTCATCCCGTACAGCCGGTAGACGACGAGCCCGACCGCCATCCACGCGCCGAACGCGATCCAGGTGTCCGTACCGAGGCTGAACAGCATGTAGCCGCAGCAGACCACACCGAGCACCGGCACCAGCGGCGACAGCGGCACCCGGAAGCTGCGGGGCGCGTCGGGGTCGCGGCGGCGCAGCAGCACCACGGCGATGTTCACCAGGGCGAAGGCGAACAGGGTGCCGATGCTGGTGGCGTCGGCGAGGCTGCCCAGCGGGACGAGCGCGGCCAGGACGGCGATGAAGGACGAGACGATCACGGTGTTGGCGCGCGGCACCCCGCTTTTCGCGTGCACCCGGGAGAAGACGGGCGGCACGAGGCCGTCCCGCGACATGGCGAACAGGATGCGGATCTGCCCGTACTGGACGGTGAGCACGACGCTCGTGGTCGCCACGACCGCACCGGCCGACAGCAGGATCGGCCAGAGGCTGCCGCCGCCGACGGCCTGCACGAGCACCTGGCTCAGCGTCGCCTCGGTGCCCCCGAAGTCCTGCCACGGCATGGCGCCGAGCGCGGCGACGGCGACGAGCACGTACAGCGCGGTGACCAGGACGAGGGACAGGATGATGGCGCGCGGCAGGTCCCGCTGCGGGTTCTTCGCCTCCTCGCCGGCGGTGGAGGCCGCGTCGAAGCCGATGTACGAGAAGAAGAGGGACGCGGCGCCCGCGCTCATCCCGGCGGCGCCGAGCGGGAACAGCGGCTGGAAGTTGCCCGCGTGGAACGCCGTGAAGGCGACCGCGCAGAACATCACCAGGGAGGCCACCTTCACGCCGACCATGACGACGTTGGCGACGGCGCTCTCCTTGGCGCCGCGCAGCAGCACGACCATGGCGAGGACGACGATGAGCGCGGCCGGGACGTTCAGCACGCCGCCCGCGCCCGGGGGCGCGCTGAGCGCGTCGGGCAGGGTGACGCCGACCGTCAGGTCGAGCAGCTCGTTCACGTACTGGCCCCAGCCGACGGCGACGGCCGCGACCGACACCCCGTACTCCAGGATCAGACACCAGCCGCACACCCAGGCGACGAGTTCGCCGAGCGTCGCGTACGCGTAGCTGTACGAGGAGCCGGACGCGGGGATCATGCCGGCGAGCTCGGCGTACGACAGGGCCGAGAACAGCGCCGTGACCCCGGCGAGCGCGAACGACACGACGATGGCGGGCCCGGCGTCGGGCACCGCCTCGCCGAGGACGACGAAGATGCCGGTGCCGAGCGTGGCGCCGACGGACAGCAGGGTCAGCTGCCACATGCCCATGGTGCGGCGCAGCGCGGTGCCCGTGGCGGCGGCCGCCGCCACGTCCTGGCGCCGCGTCAGCCGCGCCGCGAGACCGCTTCCCGGACCACCGTCCGGACGTGTACGAACCGTCTCCACGGCACCGCTCCCCTCACCCCTGCACTGGTTGTCGCCCTGATGATGCTGAGCGGGCAGGCAGTGGGGTTGGGAACATCGGCCAGAAAGGGAGGGGCCCGCTTGGCCGGTCGGCCAAAGGGGCCCGGTGCCGGGTTCAGCGCAGCGCGTCGGCCACTTCGCGGGCGGCGTCGAGGACCCGGGGGCCGACCCGCTCGGGCACCGCGTCCGCCAGCATCACGACGCCCACGCTGCCCTCTATCCCGGTCACGCCGAGCAGCGGCGCCGCGGCACCGCTCGCGCCGGCCTCCAGCTCGCCGTGGGTGAGGGTGTAGCCGTGTTCGGGCAGCACGCCCTGCCGGGCCCCGAGGATGGCGCGGCCCGCGGCCCCCCGGTCGAGCGGATGACGGAACCCGGTCCGGTACGCCACGTGGTAGTCGGTCCAGGTCGGCTCGACGACGGCCACGGCCAGCGCCTCCGTACCGTCCACCAGCGTCAGATGGGCGGTCGCCCCGATGTCCTCGGCCAGCGAGCGCAGTGCGGGCAGTGCGGCCTCCCGCACCAGCGGATGGACCTGCCGGCCCAGGCGCAGCACGCCGAGCCCGACCCGGGCGCGGCCGCCCAGGTCGCGGCGGACGAGGGCGTGCTGTTCCAGCGTGGCGAGCAGACGGTAGACGACGGTGCGGTTGACGCCGAGCTTGTTCGAGAGCTCGGTCACGGTCAGCCCGTGGTCGGTGTCGGCGAGCAGTTTGAGGACGCGCAGTCCCCGGTCGAGCGTCTGGGAGGTCTCCGCGGTCACGACGCCCACTCCTTAGTGGTGAGGGTCGGCGGCTCGGACGTGGCTGCCCCGCCGCCTGTCCCGTGGGCGACGCGCGTCAGAGGCCGCCGGTCGGTGATCAGGCGCTGGGCTGTGCACGTGCATACCGGCTGCAGTCCGGGGCGGCGCTGCCACGGAGCGTGTGCGTTGCCGGGAATGTAGCGAGGACGTCCCGCTGAGCGGAAGACTCCGTCCAGAATCCGGTCAGTCCCCGGCCTGAGTTGTACGCGATTGCCCGCACATGACCCCCGCGTCACTTCATGCGGGTGGCCCACTCCTGCACCTTGGCGATGCGCTGCCGCAGCTGCCCGCCGGTCGCCTCGGCGCTCGGCGGGCCGCCGCAGACCCGCCGCAGCTCGGTGTGGATCACCCCGTGCGGCTTGCCGCTCTGGTGGACGTACGCGCCGACCATCGTGTTCAGCTGCTTGCGCAGCTCCATCAGCTCCTTGTGGGAGACGACGGGCCGCCGCTCGGCGGGCAGTTCGAGCAGATCCGCCTCGCTGTCGGGCTTCTTCTTGCTGTGCGCGATCTGCCGGGCCTGCCGCTTCTGGAGCAGCAGCTGCACCTGGTCGGGTTCGAGGAGTCCGGGAATGCCGAGGTAGTCCTGCTCCTCCTCGCTGCCGGGGTGGGCCTGCATGCCGAACTCGGCGCCGTCGTAGAGGACCCGGTCGAAGACGGCCTCGGACTCCAGCGCCTCGAAGGAGAACTGCTCCTGCTCGCCGGTGTCCTCGTCCTGCTGCTTGTTCGCCTCGTCCATCTCCTGCTCGGACTCGGCGTAGGGGTCCTCCTCCCCGTCCTTCTTCGGCTTGTCGAGGACGTGGTCGCGCTCGACCTCCATCTCGTTGGCGAAGCCGAGCAGGTCCGGGACGGTGGGCAGGAAGACGGAGGCGGTCTCGCCGCGCCGCCTGGACCGTACGAAACGGCCGACGGCCTGCGCGAAGAACAGCGGCGTCGAGATGGTGGTGGCGTACACGCCGACGGCCAGGCGCGGCACGTCGACGCCTTCCGACACCATGCGCACGGCGACCATCCACCGGTCCTCGCTCGCCGCGAAGTCGTCGATCCGCTTCGAGGCGCCGGTGTCGTCGGAGAGGACGAGCGTGGCCTTGCTGCCGGTGATCTCCCGGATCAGCTTGGCGTAGGCGCGCGCGGACTCCTGGTCGGAGGCGATGACGAGGGCGCCCGCGTCCGGGATGCCCTTCCTGACCTCGGTGAGCCGGGCGTCGGCGGCCCGCAGCACGCTCGGCATCCACTCGCCGCGCGGGTCGAGCGCGGTCCGCCAGGCCTGGCTGATGGCGTCCTTGGTCATCGGCTCGCCGAGCCGCGCGGCGATCTCGTCACCGGCCTTGGTGCGCCAGCGCATGTTGCCGCTGTACGAGAGGAAGATGACGGGCCGCACGACGCCGTCGCCCAGCGCGCTGCCGTAGCCGTACGTGTAGTCGGCCGACGAGCGCCGGATGCCGTCGTTGCCCTCCTCGTACTGGACGAAGGGGATGGGGTTGGTGTCGGAGCGGAACGGCGTACCGGTCAGCGCGAGGCGGCGGGTGGCCGGCTCGAACGCCTCCAGGCACGCCTCGCCCCAGGACTTCGAGTCACCGGCGTGGTGGATCTCGTCGAGGATGACGAGCGTCTTGCGCTGCTCGGAGCGGTTGCGGTGCAGCATCGGGCGCACGCCGACACCGGCGTACGTCACGGCGACGCCGTCGTACTCCTTGCTGAGCGGGCCCGCGCTGTACTCGGGGTCCAGCTTGATGCCTATGCGGGCGGCCGCCTCGGCCCACTGCTTCTTCAGGTGCTCGGTCGGCGCGACCACGGTCACCTGCTGCACGACGTGGTGGTGCAGCAGCCAGGAGGCGAGGGTGAGCGCGAAGGTCGTCTTGCCGGCGCCAGGGGTCGCGACCGCGAGGAAGTCGCGGGGCTGTTCCTGGATGTACCTCTCCATCGCCCCCTGCTGCCAGGCGCGCAGCTTGTTGGCGGTGCCCCAGGGGGCGCGGCCGGGGAAGGCGGGTGAGAGGTGGTGGGACGAGGAGGCGGCGGTAGTAGTCACGGTCTCCGGAATCACTGGGGCTGGACGGCACGGCTACGTATGACAACCGGGCCACCCTACCGGTGAGCGTGTTGACGAGCGCGGTGGACGAGGCCGGGCCGGGGACGGTTGCGACACGCATCACAGATCAACTGCCCGCCGTGCACGGGGAGTCGCCGTCACGTCACCGGGATTCCGGTGACGGCTGGTCGGCTGGCCGCTTGGCCGTCGTCACCGGGATTCCCGCAGCCGGGTCCCGACCCAGGCCCCGACCAGCGCCACCACCGCCATCGGCAGGAAGACGGCGACGAACGCCCCCGGGTGCGAGCCGGTCGCGCCCTCGGTCACCCCGTGCCCGACCGCTCCCCCGCCCAGCGCGGCGAAGGCGGCGCCCCCGGCGGCGAGCAGCACGACGTTCGACAGGCCGTCGGAGATCTGGAGCGCGGCGGAGTTCGTCCCGGCCTCCTCGGGCGCGGACAGCTGGAGCAGCAGCACGCTCGTGGAGGAGATGACGAGCCCCATCCCCAGACAGCCGAAGCCCCACGCCACCGCGACGATCCACACCGGCACGGCCTCGATCAGCACGCTCGGCGCGGTCACGATGGCGGCGGCGACCAGCACCATGCCCCCGGCGACCATCCGGTCCCGGTACGGTTCGAGCCGCGGCCGCGACTGCACCCACGACCCGAGCGCCCACGTCGCACCGCCCGCGGCCAGCGAGAAACCGGCGAGCGTCGGCGAGAGCCCGCGCTGGGTGACCAGCATCAGCGGGACGAACGACTCGGCCGCGATGAACGACCCGGCCGCGATCCCGCGCAGCAGCACCACCGACGGCAGCCCGCGCACCGCCCGATACGTGCCGCGCGGCAGCAGCCCGAGCACGGACGGCACGAGCAGCGCGGCACCGGCCGCACCGGGCAGCAGGGACAGCCACCGCAGGTCCTGGGCGGCGTACTGGAGCAGCCCCGCGCCGAGCGAGATCCCGAACGCCAGCCGGATCCGCCGCCGGTCGACGCCGCCGTCGCCCACGGCGCCCGCGGGCGGCCCGCCGGCCCGCCGCCTGATCTGCGGCAGCGCGAGCGCGAGGGGAAGGACGACGAGGACGGGGATCCCGAGGAACACCCACCGCCATCCGACGTGCTCGGTGACGGCCCCCGCCGCCAGCGGCCCCACGACGGACGGCACCACCCAGCTCGCCGCGAACGCCGCCATGATCGCGGGCCGCAGCCGCTCCGGGTAGGCGCGGCTGACGACCACGTACAGGGCGACGATGACCAGCCCGCCGCCGAGCCCCTGCACGGCCCGCCCGGCGACGAACAGCCACATGCCGCCCGCGGTCCCGGCGAGCACGAGCCCGGCGGCGAACGTCGCGATCCCGGCGGTGACCGGCCCCAGCGGCCCGCGCCGGTCGGCCCACTGCCCGGCGAGCACCATCCCGAACAGGCTGGTCGTGAAGTACCCGGAGAACGCGAAGGCGTACAGCGACACCCCGTCCAGCTCGCGCGCGGCGACCGGCATCGCGGTGCCGACAGCGGTCGCCTCGAAGGCGATGAGGAGGACGACGGTGACGATGCCGATGCTGAGCGCGCGATAGGTCTTGCCGAGCACGCCCTCGGGCTCACCGGGCTCGCCGCCCGATATGTGGGCAGCGGCATCGCGGACGGAGGCGGGGGCAACGACGTCCATGTCGTCTTCGAGGGCGGTCATGCGGATCAGAGTAAGGGGCGTCCGGGCGACTGACCCCTGTCCGGAGACGGGGTTGTGGGTGGTCCCTTCGTCGTACGTCCCCGGGGCGGCCGGCCCGGATCGTGAACGGCGTGTGGCAGTCGCGTTGCAGGGCGGGCCGGACCCTTGAGGCGGGATCGGCGGGGCGCCTACGGTCGAACCAGTTGGAGAACACGGCCGTATGCCCGAGTGGTTTAGGGATTCGCCTGCAAAGCGAAGCACACCGGTTCGATTCCGGTTACGGCCTCCGGCAGCTCGACGGCGCTGGGCTGCATGTTCACGAAGGGGCGTCCCGCTGCGGCGGGACGCCCCTTCGGCATGCTCGGGCCGGCACCGATGATTTCGCAGGCCGGCGGAAGTCCCCCTCCCCGGAGACCACGCCCACGCCCACGCCCGCATCCAAGCCACGGGAAGGCTGCCCATGCCCGCCAACAGAACGCAGACGCCCCCGCCCTCTCCGTCCTCTCCGCCCTGCCCCACGACAGGGGAATCGGGGGCCCTCCACCACTTCCTCCGGGCACAGCGCTCCGGAGCCCTGGCGATCCTCGAAGGACTCACGGAGGACCAGCTCCGCACCCCGGTCCTGCCCTCGGGATGGACACCGATCGGCCTCGTCGAACACCTGGGGCACGCGGAACGTCACTGGTTCCAGGAGGTGACCCGGGGCACGGCGCCCCCGCTGCCGTGGCCGACCGAAGAGACGAACCCGGCGAACCCGGGAGACCCTGCGAACCCTGGAGACCCTGCGAACCCTGGAAACCCTGCGGACCCGGAGAACCCGGAGAACCCGGAGAACCCGACGAACCCCTTGTCGTCAGAGCACCCGACGGCCGAGGTCATCGCGTTCTACCGCTCCCAGTGCGAACTGTCCGACGCCGTCCTCGCCTCGACGCCCCTGGACGCACGCCCGTTGGGCCGCCACGACGGGGACCTCGACGACGACGTCACCGACCTGCGCTGGATCGTCCTGCACATGATCGAGGAGACGGCCCGCCACCTGGGTCACCTGGACGCCGCCCGGGAACTCCTGGACGGCCGCACCGGCCTCGCCCCGCGCTGACCGCGCCTGCTCACCCGACGCGAGCCTCGGCCAGCCCCGCCAGAACGGCATCGACGGTCGCGTCCACGGTGAGGTCGGACGTGTCGAGCCACAACCCGATCCGAGGAGTCTCCTCCCGCAGCACCCGGTCGAGCTCGCGCACCCCCCACTCGCCGTACCCGCTCTTGCCGCGGGCGGCCTCCCGGGCGACGACCGCGTCGGCGCGGGGCGCGAGCACGACGACGTACACCGGCCGCACGCCGAGCCCGTCCACGTACTCGACGTACTCCTGGAGGTACTCCCCCAGCACGACGTCCTGCACGACGGCGGTGAACCCGCCCCGCACGTACCCCTCGGCCACCCGCGCCGACTGCCGGTACCGCAACCGGAGTTGAGCCTCGGCCTCCGCCCCGGCCCCCGGCTCGTACTCGACCCGCCCCGACACGACCATCCGCCGGAACAGATCCCCCCGCACGTGCGCGGCCCGCGGCAGCCGCTCGGCGAGAGACTGCGCGATCGTGGACTTGCCGGAGGCCATGATCCCGGTGACGAGGACGACGGCGGAGTCGAGCGACGACGATGAGGCCATGCCCTCATCCTGGATCACCGAGCCCAGCCCCCGCCCGCCGCGGGACAGATCTCGGTCACCGGATCGGGATTTCCACGCCCCGGTGCACGAGCAACCGGCGGCTCCCGCGCTCAACTACCAATAGTTGAGGGAAAATCCCTTCCCCACCACCCCGGCCGCGCACACCCGACGACTCACCCGGCGTCACTCACAAGAGTGGCGATCGCCAACTCAACTTGCGTGGGCCGCAGTTCACCGACCACGCTCACGACACAAGTTGAAGCTCAAGCTCAACAACCCCACACAGACTTCGGCCCCCGCCGGGACTGCCATCCCACTGCGAGGGCCTGACCACCCAGGAAGCGAACCCTTCCCGATGGCTACGAACAAGCCTAGCGCCCCCGTATGCGCGCGCCCCGGACTTCCACTCACATCACGCGCGGTAGCCACACGCAGTGGCGGCGTACGGCACGTGCACGTCCGGCACCCGACTCGCTACACGGTGATCGGCAACCACCTGCTCCAGCACCGCGAGCTCTCCCTCACGGCGATCGGCCTGGCCGGACACATCCAGTCGCTCCCGCCCGGCGCCAGCATCACGATCAAATCGCTGGCCGCCCGCTTCCCGGAGGGCGAGGTCCGCATCGCGCGGGCCCTGCGCGAACTGGAGTCCCACGGCTACCTGTCCCGCACCCGCCGACGCCTGCCGTCGGGCCAGATGGTCACGCACACGACGTCGTACAACAACCCCGGGGCCCGTCCCACGCGCACCGCAACCGCAGCCGCAACCGCAACCGCAGCCGGACCGACACAAACCCCACCGCAGCGCAGCAATCAGGCGACTCCCCTCCCGCCACCGGAACTCGACGCTACCGACCCCGCGGTGAGCATCCTCGCCTCCCTCCGCCGAGACGACCCCCGCCTCACGCTCCCCGCCCGCGACGTGGCCCGCCTCGCTCCGGCGGTGACAGCCTGGCTGGACAGGAACATCACGCCGGAGGCGGTACGCAGAACCCTGACCTCAGCGCTTCCCACATCGCCGGTCCACCACCCGGCGGCCCTCCTTTCCCACCGTCTGACGAACCTCCTGCCACCCCCGCTGCCGCCACGCCCCCACCTACTCCCCACAGCCTCAACGGCACCCCGCCCGGCACCCCTGCAGAACTGCGACGGCTGCGACCGAGCGTTCCGCGCGACGGAACCTGGCCTGTGCCGCGCATGCGGGGCCGGGGCGCAGGGGGCCGCCTAGCATGAGACTCATGACTCCTGCCCATGAGCAGCAACGACACGGAGCGAGCGACATGTCCATCGCCCCCGACAGCGAGCACATGGCCGCGCACCTCTACCGGACGATGCGGGAGTTCGTGCAGTCGATGGACGACACCCTCCCGGGGAAATTCGAGATCACCAAGGAAGGCATCGTCCACGACATGATGTCGCCGGCCAAGCCCCACGAACTGACCGCACTGCGCATCCGCAGACGTCTGGACGTGGTGCTGCCCGAGGAGCTGCTGGCGCACACGGGAACGCCCGACGTGGAGGATGCCGCAGCAGGAGTCATGCGCCACCCCGACGTCATGGTGATCGCAGAAACCGACATGGAGGGCGACGGCGCCTTCGATCCGCGCACACTCGTCGCCGCGATCGAAGTCGTCTCCCGGTCCAACCCGGACAACGACTGGGTGGGCAAGATGCGGGACTACCCGGTCATGGGCATCCAGGTCTACGTGATCTTCGATCCCCGTACGGGAACGGGCGCGATCATGACGGACATCCACTCGACCCCGTCGGGCCCGCGCTACTCATCGCGCAAGGACTTCGTCTACGACGAGGACATCGACATCGCGGGCTGGACGATCCCGACGACGAACCTCCCCCGCTACGGCAACCCGCCGCGCACCCCAGCCCCTACAGAATCGCAGTAAAAGGCCCCAATTCCCCCCTCCCCTCACATCCGTGAGAACACCACCACGCTGCGTGATCTTGCCAGCCGCGTTGCTAGGTTGATCGAAGCCAGTGCATCCGATAGTCGCACCAGCAATCACGACACGGGGGAAGGTACTCACCCATGGCATGGGACGAGTGGGAACAGGCCAAGGCGAGCGCGGCCGACCGGCAGTCAACCCATATGCAGTTGAACACGGTCGACGGCGGAGGCCTCGATGGAAGCAGCCCGGCGCTGCCCGGCAGGACCGGCGATCTGAAGGTCTCGGATCGCGATCTGGCCAAGATCGGCGGCGAGGCGGGCGAGCTCTACCACCTGCTGTGGGACAAGGCCCGCATCGCCGACGCGAGCAGCACCAAAGCCGCCGCCGACCTCTTGGGGCAGGGCTTCTCCGTCGGCTCGGGGCTCCAGCACGTGGCGAGCCGCTGGAGCGAGCAGTTGAGCTCCCTGATGGATGCGTGCGCCCACATCTCCAACCACATGCAGACCACGAAGAAGGTCCATGCCGGGGACGAGCACTACATCCAGCGCCAGATGAGCAGCATCGACGCCCTGGACCAGGGCTTCGACGAACGGGTCGGCGAAGAGGGCCGCCGCAACCCCGCGTACTACGGCAAGCCCAGCGACAAGAAGGACGACTGATGGACTTCGACGCGCTGTACCACGCCAACTTCAAGCTGCTCGACGACGCCGTCACGGACTGGGGCGACCTCGTCGGCAACCTGCTGACCCTCAAGACCAGGGCCGAGGACGGCCTGCACCAGGCCGCCAACAAGGCGGACTGGTCCGGCCTCAACTCCCAGGTGACCAAGCGCTTCATCGGCAAGACCGCCGGCGAGTTCGCGGACGCCCACACGCAGGCCACGACGGTTCACAACATCCTCCGCGACACCCGGGGAGAGCTGAAGAAGTACAAGGGCCAGCTCGAGGACGCGGTGGAACGGGGCCGCAAGCAGAACATCACCGTCATCGGCTACGAGGGCGGCTTCACGGTCACCTCGAACGTCCCGCCGGAGGGCCGCGCCCACACGGACAAGGACAACCAGCACGACATCACCGCGCTGCGCGACGAGATCGAGAAGATCCTCAAGAACGCGGCCGAGAGCGACAGCTCCGCGAACGAGGTCCTCAAGGCGATCGCGGACCAGACCGAACTCGGCTTCTCCGACGCGACGTACAAGGACCGGGACGACGCGGCTGCGGCCATCAAGGAAGCCGAGGACCTGGCCAGAATCGCGAAGAAGAAGCCCGAGGATCTCACGGTCGAGGATTTCGACCGAATCAACGCCGGGCTGCAGAAGTACAAGAACGACGAACTGTTCTCGGAACGGTTCGCCACCGTTCTAGGGGCGAAGAAGACGTTGGAGTTCTGGACCGGGTTCACAGACCCCTACGGAAATCGCGATCTGTACCTGGCCCGCAAGGACCAGCTCGACGATCTCCAGCGGAACCTGAGCTTGACTCTCGCCAGCGCTTCGCAAAGCGACTCGGTTGCCATGGCCGACTGGAAGCGCACGGTGATCGAGTCGGGTGACAAGCATCTGGGCCCCAACGGCAGCGGCCCCATGGGCTTCCAAGTCATGAGCAATCTCATGCGGGTGGGCGACTACGACGACAAGTTCATGACCCAGTACGGCGACGCGCTCATGGAGACCGAGCGGCAGCTCACCGGCAAGGGGGAGAACGGCAACACTGCCTGGCAGCACATGGGGGCGGACCAGCGGCTCAATTTCATGGGCAAGGACGGTGGAGACAGCGGCAGCGATCCACTGACCGGCTATCTCAAAGGCCTGTCCAACAGTCCAGACGCGGCCACCGACTTCTTCAACCACGAGTATGTTTCCAAGAACGACCCGGACAATCCATTTGAGTGGGACTCGGACGACGACAACACATACAAGGCCAAGAAGGATCTGTCCAACTTCCAATACCTTTTCGAAGAACGGGAATGGCCTGCGGAGAGAAACCTCTCAGGGGACGAGGTCAATACGGGAAAGAACAACCTCGCATTGGCACTGGAAGCCGCAACGACTGGTCACCCGGCAGGGGAATACCCCACCCTGGACACCCCTGCGCACAGCGCCAGCCAGGCGAAGCTCTTGGAGAACATCGTCTCCTCGGTATCCGAGGATCCGGAACGCCTGAGCAAGAACAGCTACATGTCCGACAGCATGGGACAGATCGCGGCCGAGTACATGCCAGATATTCATCGTGGGCTCCATGCTGCCGGAGACAGCGACGAACAACTCTTCCCCAATGCCGGCAGCACGGCGACACTCAAAGAACAGGACATTACGCGATTCCTGTACACCGTGGGAAGAAACCCTGAGGGCTACACCGCGGTAAATCTCGGCCAGGCCAGTTATACCAGCCAGTTGATGCAGTTCCACTTCCAGAACCCGGATGCATACGCAACCGATCCTCACTTCACTCAAGAGCAGCACCTGCAGCAAGGCGCTAACGAAATCGCGCGAACCGCAGGTGAGGTAGAAGGGTTGATCGGCGGTGGCCGTGCTCTCGAGAGCGAGTTGGAGGGCGCTGCGAAGGACAAGGAATACAACGAGGCACTGGAGCGAGCAGGTACCTGGGGAGGATCGGCGGTCGGCATTGGTATCGGGTTGGGAACAGCACCTTTCACCGGACCAGGGGCTGCTGTAGCTGGCGATCTGGCCGGGACGGCAGCCGATGAAATCATCGGCAAGATCGTCGAAGGGTCCATGAAGGACAGCTCCAACGAAGTGATCTACCGCAACGGAAAGGACTTCGAAGGAACCAAGAACTCAACCTTCGCCATGGTCGAGGAAGCCGCACGGAAAGCGGGGGAAAACTCTGGCCATCGCTACCCATTGATCGAAGCCTCTGTCGCCACCAACTCACAGACGGGCTTCGACGACGCCCATGAAAACACCAAGGCTTACCTTGACGGCCAAGGCAAGGCCAAGGAACTCGACACGGAAGAATAGGCCTTGAGACTCACTCGCCCCAAACTCCTTGTGGTTGCCGGGGCCTCCCTGCTGATACTCGCCACGGTGTTCGCCTACGCCTTCAAACTCCCCCCGTTCAAGAGCCAGGGAGAGATCAACTCAGCCGAGGTCTGCGAATCGCTGGGCTCCCGCACCAAATCGACTGCCATCCTGAGGAAGGTGCTGCCGTCCAGGTCTTCCTACTCGTTCGACGACTCCATCTCCGGCGGACACGACACTACGGGCCTCAGTTACAGATCCACGTGTCAGGTCACTGGGGACAGCAACAAGATCCTGCTCAACGCGCGCACGGAATCGCTGGCATCGGAGTCAGGCGCGAGCTGGCTGAAATGGGTGAAGACAACGGCACTGAGCGATGGTTCCGTACGGTCACTCACGGCATTCCCGGCGGGCGCCGAGGCGGTCGCCTCCGGAAACTTTGCAGCCATCTTCATTCCATGCATCTCCGAAGTTGAGAACCGGAGCCAGCAGTACAACATCAGTCTTTCCGTCGAACTCGGAAGGCCAGGCGGAGAATCGACACGCAGCGAGCTGATCAAGCTGGCCAAGAACGCAGCCACATTCGCACACGGAAAAGCCCGGTGCGACATGCCGCTCAAACTCCAGGACCACTGACACTCCGCGCAGTCCGGGTGAAATCGACCTTGACCCCACCTCCACGGCACCACTAAAAACTCAACGGAAGTGAGCATGTACGGGTTTGCGCACAACAAGAGCTACCCGAATGCTGCCGCACACAGCAAGCGCCAAGGACACGCTCGACTTGATCAAGAACTACGCCAAGAGCATTCCGAGACGAAAGCCTGAGCCGATCTGTGACTTCCACCCAAATTCTGAGTGTGCCCGGCTATCGGTGCCAGCCCGACAGTGCATCCAGGGCTGCACACCGGGCGGTTCGGAACCGATGTGCCCGAATTCCGGTGCGCGCGGTGACTGTCACACTGTTCGTCGCGCTGAGCCTCTCGTCGTGCAGCGACTCGGGCGAGAAGGAATCTTCAGCGAATTCCACCACCGCGCCGAAAATCTGCGCCGAGACACTCGACACCTCTGCCGCAGCATCGCTGGAACGCATGGGAAACGCCTCGGAATTTGAAGAGGTGCATAAATTCTCACCGGCCAACGTCGCTCGACACGTCCAAGACGACGGAGCGATCAGTCGCGGATGCACCATCGCAGCATCCGGCAAGTCGAGCCCAGCACCGATAGTTCAGATCGAGTTCACGGCCATTTCCTACGAACCGAACA
This sequence comes from Streptomyces sp. KL116D, assembly GCF_030766975.1. Lineage (NCBI taxonomy): Bacteria > Bacillati > Actinomycetota > Actinomycetes > Kitasatosporales > Streptomycetaceae > Streptomyces > Streptomyces sp. KL116D. Next base: position 16,551 of record NZ_JASERH010000099.1, read on the forward strand.
TGAAGCGCGACCTCGCAAACCGGACCTCCGGTGCCGCGTACTACCCCGTAGGCGTGTACGCCAAGATGACGAGCTCATCCTCGGGAGACATCTACTTCATGTGCCGCACCAAGGGCTCGAACGGCACACTCCCCGCAGTGAAAGCAGAACTCTGGGGCGGCAAGCCGTCCACCAAGGCGAAGTCCACTGACGGGTTGAACGTTCTCATGTCCGTCACCAGGTCCGTGGTGAAAGAACTCGGATGCTCCGCGGAGTCGAATATTCCTGGACAGGTTCCTGCGCCATTGAATGACTGACCGTCGCGAGTGAGCTGGACTGTTCCAACGACGCCTGCGAAGACACCAACACCTACCTTGACGGTCACGGCAAGGCCAAGGAACTCGACACGGAGCGACCTCAGCAGCGGCGGCTATTTCCGCCGTGCAGGTAACCGACAGCAAGCACGATGATTCAGACCCAATGAAATCTCTGATCGAAAGCTACACAACTGCTGTCGAGCAGTCAGAGGAAATTCCGGTACCCGCCACGGAAGACTAGGCCTTGAGACTCAATCGCCCCAATCTACTTGTTACTGCCGCAGCCTCCCTGTTGATACTCGCCGCGGTGTGTGCCTACGCCTTCAAACTCCACCCGTTCAAGAGCCAGGGGGAGGTCAACTCAGCCGAGATCTGTCAATCGTTGGGCTCCCGCGCCAAATCGACTGTAGTTCTGCGGATGGTGCTGCCTTCCAGGTCTTCCTACTCGTTCGACGACTCCATTTCCGGCGGACATGACACTACGGGCCTCAGTTACAGATCCATGTGTCAGGTCACTGGGGACAGCAACAAGATCCTGCTCAACGCGCGCACGGAATCGCTGGCATCGGAGTCAGGCGCGAGCTGGCTGAAATGGGTGAAGACAACAGCGCTGAGCGATGGTTTCGTACGATCACTCACGTCATTCCCGGCAGGCGCCGAGGCGGTCGCCTCCGGAAACTTTGCAGCCATCTTCATTCCATGCATCTCCGAAGTTGAGAACCGGAGCCAGCAGTACAACATCAGTCTTTCCGTCGAACTCGGAAGGCCAGGCGGAGACTCGACACGCAGTGAGCTGATCAAGCTGGCCAAGAACGCAGCCAATTTCGCACACGGAAAAGCCGGGTGCGACATGCCGCTCGAACTCCCAAACCGCTGATCGATTGCTTCCTCCGAGGTGCCCCGATCGGCAGCCCCCCCGAATTTCCAGACTTACCCCGCAGCTTGGGTGACATCGATGGCGACATCAACCAAAGTCCCGGCCCATCCTCGGCACCACTGGCGAACGCAACGGAAGAGAGTACGTACGTGATGGCGCACAACAGGGGATACCTGCTCACCGCCGCACTCGGTACAGCCCTCCTGATCATCTCAGTCGGTGCGTGTTCTTCGCCGGTGCCGGAGCGCGAGTACGCGGTCCCAAACAACTTGTGTGGCGCGCAGGTCTCGAACACCTCCCTGGAGCCAGTCCTGCCACCGGGAAAGAAGATTTCCGAGCAGCCGACCTCCACGGTGGGCGTTGATCGCTGCCGGCTCCAGGTCGATGGCGAGGTGGTGTTCTCAAGCAGTGTTGAGACGCGGACTGAGGGCGCCTCGGCCCACGATGTGGCCCAATCCGCCATCGGCGTCGAACCTTCGGACTTTGCAACGGACGACGGTCGGTTCATCTATGCCAAGACCGGTGCCGTCGGTCGTGTGCAGTGCCCTCCTTCGCCAGAGACGGAGGCATCGTTGTGGGTGACGGCTCGCACGACGCACACGGCAAGCGCCAAGGACATGCTTGCCTTGATCAAGGACTACGCGAAGGGTACGGCCGAGACGAACGCCTGCGCTGAACGGTGACCTCCGCCCGCATGGCGAGTGCGTTGAGCCATCGGGGCTGGACTTACAAACGCACCCGGCACCGCTGCATCCGAACGCCGTTGCGCGGGCAGGCCTTCATCCTGCTCGTCGCACTGGGTCTGTCGTCATGCGGTGACTCGTGCGCAAAGAACCGCAAGCGGCTGACACGCCCGCTTCGCAATTCTGCGCCGGACCACACTCGACACCTCTGCCGCAGCATCGTTGGAACGCATGGGCGCTCGACCTACCGGATGCTGCGATGACGCATCCGCTGCTGATCGCTCCGTCATCCTCGACACGTCGGGTGCGCGCTACGGCAGGGATGCGGCCGGGGTCAAGAACCTTGGTAAGGGTTGTGGTCAGGGCTGCCGCCCGGAGCGCCCGAACCGTACGGCTGCTGCTGACCGTACGGCTGTTGCTGACCGTACGGCTGCTGCTGCGGAGCGCCGTACGGCCCACCGGGATAGCCCTGCTGCACCGGAGCCCCCGGCGGCGGGGGCGGGACCTGCTGATCGCCGCGACGGCGCCTGGCCGCCACGAAGGCGACGGCTCCGCCGATCACCACGACTGCCGCGACGCCCACGCCGATCCACAGCCCGGTGTTGCCGCCGTCGTCCTTGGCGGCAGCCGCCGCCTCAGGCTTCTCGTCGCTGCCCGTTGCCTTCGAGGCTTCCGGAGCCGGCGACTTGGCCACCACCGGGAAGTCCGACATCGGGAACTTGTCGGCCGGGCCCGGGTTACCGGGGTTGGTCAGGGCGATGCGGGGGCGGACGGCGCCGTAGCCGAGGAAGTCGCTGCGCTGTGCCTTGTCGTCCTTGATTCCACCGATGGTGTTCAGGATGACCTTCAGGACCTGGTTGTTGGTCCAGGAGGGGTGCTTGGACCAGATGAGAGCGGCACTCGCGGAGGCCAGTGCGCTGGCGTCGCTGGTGCCATGGCTCTTGCAGTAGCCCGTCTTGCCGCCACAGGCGTGAACGATGCCCATGCCCGGTGCGGCCATATCCACGTGCGAGGCGTAGTTGGACTCGCTCGTACGCTTCCCGTTCTCGGCGATTGCACCGACACCCACCACGCCGGGGGTGGCGGCCGGGTAGTTGACGGAGTTCGTCGTGCTGCCGTCATTGCCTGTGGCAGCAAAGATCAAAGATCCCTTGCCCAGGGCGTACTTGACTGCCTCCGCCAACCGATCGGTCAAGGGCTTCTGATCCGCGCTAACCACCGCTGCGCCGTGCGAAACGTTGATGACTTTCGCACCGTGGTCTGCTGCGTACCTGATGCCCTCCGCCACCTCGGTGAACACCCACTCGGATGACTCACCGCGGTTGGCAGCCTTCTCACCATCCGAAATCCGAACAGGGAGAATCTTGGCTCCCGGGGCAAGGCCGAAAGCTCCGTTCCCGCCATTGCCCGAACCGGTCCCTGCGATCACCCCGGCGATTCCGGTGCCGTGACCGTCGTAGTCCGTGTGCGCGTCGCCGGTCGCCTTCTTGGCCAGGTCCTTCCCAGGGAGCACCTGACCTTGCAGGTCCGGGTGATCAGCGTTGACTCCGGTATCCACCACGGCCACCGTGATGCCCTTACCGGTGCTGGTCTTCCACATCTGATCAGCCTTCATGGCGTCCAGATGCCACTGCTGCGAGCGGAAGGAGTCCGCCTGGGCGGGGGCCACCGCCACCGTTCCCACCAACAGCAGGCCGAGCGCTGCCGAGGCTGCCGCGCCCAGGTTCCTGCGGCGGTTGCTGTTGGTGGGGGGCATGGGTTACCTCTCGTCGCTCTTGGTGTCGTCCGTGACAACGGAAGGCACACTACGGCGTGCGTCCGGCTGCCAGGTTTCCTGATCCTCGGTGACGTAGTCGGGGCGGTCGCTGCCCTGCTGGTCGTCACGGCGCGTTCCGGGGCGTGATCCGGCCGGCGCTGAGCCGCCATGACCTGCCGCACCCGAATTCCGGGAACCTTCGCCCCCGGCCCCGCCTCCGGCTTGCGGTCGGACCAGGCCGGAACCTCCCTGGCTGAACGCCTTCGAGTTCGCCCGCTGCTGCTGGCTGGGCGAACCTCCGACAACGCCCTTGGCGCCCGTAGCACCGGCAGACAGCCGCCCCGCAGTCGTGCCGCGGGACGAGCCGGAACCGGGGTTGGTCGGCCTGCCGCTGATGCCGCTCTGCGGCTGGGCCGACGGGCCTCGCGTGCCCGTCGTGCCCCGCGTGTTCCCTTCGGCTCCCATGACCGTGCCTCGCGGCATACCGGTCGTGGACCTGCCGGCTCCCGGCTGCTGGCGCCCACCAGTGACACCGCTCTGGGCGGGTCCACGGCCCTGGACCGAGCCGGTGCTCCGGCCCGCTCCTGTCGCGGACTGACCAGGTCCCGTGGTGTTCGTCGGGCGTCCGTATGCGTTCGAGGCACCCGGACCGGTCGGGCGGCCCGTCACGCCAGGGGCCGTGGGACGGCCGTTCGCTCCCGGCGTTCCAGGACCAGTGGGACGGCCGGTCAGGCCTGGAGCTCCAGGCCCGGTGGGGCGACCCGTCAGGCCGGGGGCACCAGGTGCGGTGGGCCGGCCCGTGATCCCCCGGGCCGTCGGACCGGTGGCCGGACGGCCGTTCACCGGCGGGACACCGCCGCGAGCAGGCTGATTGGGCGTGCCGGTGATGCCGTAGGCCGGCGGGATCAGCCCGGGGCCGGTCTGGTTCGGAGCGGTCGGGCCAGGGGGTGCCGGAGGGGCCGATCCGGTCGGCTGCTGTGTCATGGGCGGGAGGGTGTCGACCGAGTCGATTCCCATCCGCGTGGGTGTCTCCGGAACGGCCGGTGCAACGGCCCCGGCAGATCCGCTGACGCTGGGCGCCGCACCGGCCTCAGCACCCGGGCGGGCACCGCTCACCGCGGCTCCGTGCGCGGCTGAACCCGTGCCGGCGATCGAACGGGCGCCACCGACGGCACCTCCCCTGGCACCGCCCCGTCCGGTGCCCAAGTTCTCGCTGCCGTAGAACTTGCTGGCCTCGGGGTCCTGGATCTTTGACGGCATCGGCGGAAACTTCAAAAGCTCCGGCTTCCGCGCCGCCGCCATCTGCGAAGCAGACAGCGAATACGCCTGCCCCAGCTTCTCCAGCTCATCAGCGGTCTGCTGTCGCACCGCCATGTTCTTCGAGAGGATCGTCTGCGCGTCAGGGTCGTTGTGCGCGGACCGCGCCGCGTCGATGTTCGCGTCGACGCCCTTGTCCCGCGGCGCCGAGGTCTTGGCCTTGCCGATGGCCGTGGCCGCCTGGCCGAGCCACTTCGACGTGTCCTGGCTGTAGTCGCCCATCGCCACGGTCACGTTGGCCAGCTTGCCCGCCCACTGGCGGAAGGAGTCGGCGCCGTCGCCCTTCCACTTCACCCACTGAGGACGGACCTTGAGCTCGTCGGCGATGGAGTGGATCTCCTTGGCCGCGGCGGCCAGCTTGTCCGCTGCCGCCTGGACCGTGCCGGCGTCGGCCTCGTCGAGCCACGCGAGCATCTGCTCGTGCGTCATGCCGTCGAACGACGTCTTCTTACCCTGTCCGGCCATCAGAGACCCGTCTCCTCTCCCCCGTCACCGCGCGCCTTGTCGGGTGCGCTCGAGCCGCCTGCGTCGCCTGCCTTGCTCTTCGACGGCTCCGGCACGTACTCACCGCCGTAGTGATCCGTGGTCTCCGCATTGATCGCGGCCAACCGCCGCCGCACGTCGTCGTCGACGTTGTCGTAACCCTTGTGCGACGCCAGTACGGCGATACCCATCGCCTCTATCGAGTCCGAGAGGAGGCTCGAGAGGTTCTCCAGGTCGGCGATGACCGTGTCGTACTGGGTGAACATGCTGTCGGCCTCGTGCCAGCCCTTGTGGCCGCCGCCGAACTTCGTGCGGCCCAGCGGCTCGTGGCCGACCTTCTTCGGGCCCGCCGGTGATTCCCTCAGGTCCTTGATCAGCTGGTCGACCCGCTGCTGGAACTTGGTGAACGACTCCAGCTCGGTGACGACGTCACCGACCGCGTCCTTCGCCGCCTCGACGACGCCGAACGCCCAGCCGCCCAGGCCACCGCCACCCTTGTCGTCCGCCATCGCGTCCGCCCTCCCCGTTCCCCCGTGAAGTCCCTTGGATCCCCGTGCCCCGTACGGTCACTGCCGAAGCCAAAGTCAGAAGTCTGGGCACAACTCTAGCCAGGCGCACTGACAGTTCACAGTCGCCTCAGGGCAGAGGCAACACACATCACGTCACAGAACGCCACGGCGCGTAACAGTTCGAAACCGAGCCGGTCCCGTCAACAGGCCGTGGAATTCAGCCAGTTGCTTCGGCGGGGGCGGCAGATGCCGACAGGGGTTCCGTCACGACCGCCGCCTGCGGGCGGATCGGGAGGCGGTTCACCGGGCGGCCCGTCGCCGCGCGCACCGCCGAGGCGACCGCCGCGGGGGACGCGACCACCGGCACCGCGCTGGCGGCCTTCGCGCCGAACGGGGCGACCACGTCCCGCTCCTCGACCAGCTTCACGATGCGGATGTCCGGCGCGTCGAGGGACGTGGGCAGCGCGTAGCCGGTCAGGTCGGGGCGCCGGACGACGCCCTTCGGTGTCCGGAGGTTCTCCGTGAGCGCCGCGCCCACGCCCTGCGTGACCCCGGCCTCGATGCGGGCCGCGAGCTGGCCCGGGTTGAGGACCCGGCCGACGTCCTGGGCCACCGCCAGTTCCACCACCCGTACGGAGCCGATCTCGATGTCGACGTCGACGACCGCGCGGATCGCGCAGAACGCGAGGCCCACGAACGCGTCGCCCTGGCCGGTCGCGTCCAGCGGCTCGGTGGGGTGGGGGCGGCACTGCGCCGTCGCCCACAACTCCTTGCCCTCCATGGCCTCTTCGACCGTCGTGGACAGGACCCCGTCGTACGACGTGATCTTGCCGTCCGCGATCTGGAGGAGCTCCGTGGACATGCCGAACTTGTGGGCCAGCGGCTGGAGCAGCTGCGTGCGGACCATCTTCGCCGCGCGTTCCACCGCACCGCCCGACACCCACGTGTGACGGCCGCGGCAGCCCGGCCCCGCCGGCGGCTGGTCCGTGTCGACCGGCGCCACGTGGACCTCGTCGATACCGAGCGTGTCCTGGACGATCTGGCGGGCGAGGGTGGTGAAGCCCTGGCCCGTCTCGACCGCCGCGCAGATGACCGTGGCGACGCCGTCCAGGACCTTGACGGTGGCCGTCGACACCTCGTCCGCGCCCTCCGCGCCGAGCATGTGGACCATGCCGATGCCGTAGCCGACGCCCCGCCTGACCGCCCCGGGCTCACCGGCCCCCTCCGGTCCGCCCGGCAGCAGCCAGTCCTCCTCTGGCGTGTCCTTCGGGAGGGCGGGCAGCGGGAAGTCCCGCACCGCGGACAGGAGTTCGGCGACCGGCGCGGGGCACGTCACCGTCTGGCCCGTCGGCAGGACGTCGCCCGTCGCGAGGACGTTGCGCATGCGCAGTTCGGCCGGGTCGATGCCCAGCTTCTTCGCGAGCTTGTCCATCTGGGCCTCGTAGGCCGCGCAGACCTGGAGCGCGCCCTCGCCCCGTACGTGACCGGAGGGCGGGTTGTTCGTGCGGACCGCCCAGCCTTCGATCAGGGCGTGCGGCACCACGTACGGGCCGCAGGCGAAGGCCACGGCCGCCGCCAGCGCGTCCGACGACGTGTCCGCGTACGCGCCCGCGTCGAGCAGGATCTGCGCCTCGACCTTCACCAGCCTGCCGTCCGCGTCCGCGTGGTGGCGGTAGCGGAGCAGCGTGGGGTGGCGGTGCGGGTGGCCCAGGAAGGATTCCTCGCGGGTCGCCGTCAGCTTGACCGGGCAGCCGGTCTTCAGCGCCAGCAGTCCCAGCGGGAGGTGGAAGCTCGGGTCCTCCCGGTCGGCCGTCGCGCCCGCCACGCCCGTGACGACGACCTTCACGCGCTCCGGCTCCAGGCCGTAGCGGGAGGCCGCCAGATCACGGTCGCCGTGCGGGTCCGTGGACGCGATGTAGAGCTCCACGCCGCCGTCGGGGCGGGGTACGGCGAGGCCGGCCTCCGCGCCGATCGGCGCCGGGTCCTGGCGGCCGATGCGGTACTGGCCCTCGACGATCACCTCGCCCGTCGCCTCGGCGTCGCCGTGGCGCAGCGGGATGTGGCGGACCAGGTTGCCGTCGGGGTGCAGGGGTTCGGCGGCGAAGGACTGCTCGGGGTCGGTGACCGGGTCGAGCACCTCGTACTCGACGATGATCGCCGCCGCGGCCATCCGTGCCGTGTCCGGGTGGTCGGCCGCGACGGCCGCGATGGCCTCGCCGTGGTGGCGGACGACCTCGGAGGCGAAGACCGGGCGGTCCGCCGTGCGGTGGCCGGGGAGCGGGCCGCCGGGGACGTCCTCGTGCGTGACCACCGCGCGGACGCCGGGCATCTCGCGCGCGTGGGTGGTGTCGATGGAGACCACGCGTGCGTGCGCGTGCGGGGAGCGCAGGATCGCCGCCCAGAGCAGGCCCTCGGCCCACAGGTCGGAGGCGTACGGGAAGGTGCCCTCCGTCTTGGCGCGGGCCTCCGCCGAGGGGAGCGTGGTGCCCAGTCCGTGCGGGAGTCCTTCCGCTTCTGGGGCCACGGGGACCTCGGTCGTCTCGTTGGTCACGCCTGGCCTCCGTCCTTGAAGTCCCCGTACGTACCGTGCGATCCGTGTGCGTCGTGGCCGCCGTGATCCCCGTAGGCACCCTGGCCGCCGTGATCGCCGTGGTCGCCGTGGAAGTCCTGGATGCCCTCGCTGGGTGCCGGGCCCCCCTGGTGCGGGATGCGGGGCTCCTCCGCGCCAGGTCCTGGCGGTGGTTCGGCGGCCGCCGCCTCCGCGGACGCCCGCCGCTCGACCGTCACCTGCCGGACCGCGTCCAGGACGCCCCGGTACCCGGAGCAGCGGCACAGGTTGCCGCACAGCGCCTGGCGGGCCTCCAGGTCGGTCGGGTTCGGGTTGCCCTCGAGCAGGTCGTGGACCGTCATCGCCATGCCGGGAACGCAGAAGCCGCACTGGACGGCCCCGCAGGCGGCCAGCGCCCGCTGCACGTCGGAGGGCTGCCCGTCGGCGGCCAGGCCCTCGACGGTACGGACCTCGCTGCCGGCCGCGGTCGCCGCGGGCACCAGGCAGGAGGCGACGAGGCGGCCGTCCACCTGGACGTTGCACGCTCCGCACTCGCCCTGCGAGCAGCCGTCCTTGGCGCCCGCGAGGCCGAGGCGCTCGCGCAGCACGTACAAGAGCGACTCACCGATCCAGGCGTCGGTGACGGGGCGGTCGGAGCCGTTGACCCGCAGCACGTAGCTGACCAGGGGGTGGTCGTCGTGGAGCGGGAGGCGGGCCGGGGCGTCGTCCGCCTCCGCGTCGTCGGCCGTCTCGCCGTCCGCGTCCAGGTCGGAGGCCGCCGCCCCCGCCTCCACATCCGCGTCCGCGTCCGAAGCCGGATCCGAAGGCGAATCCACGTCCGCCTCTGCCGGCTCCTCGACCCGTACGGGCTCCGGTTCCGGCTCGACGTCGGCCTCGGGAACCTCAGCCACCACCGGTTCCGGCTCCGGCTCCGGCTCCGGCTCGGGAGCGGCCGGCTGCGCCCACGCCTCGCTCGCCCACGGCGCGGCCGCGCCGCCCGGCAGCGTGGCGGGCGGCGGCGTGCGGTCGCCCCACTGCGAGGCGAGCGCCGAGGTCGTGAACTCGCCCGACTCGTCCGGCAGTTCACCGTCCGCGAGCGGGATCGACCACTGGCCGGTGCTGCCCTGCGCGGGCGCCCCGTACTGCTGCTGGTTCGCGTCGGGCCAGCTGACGCCCCCGCCACCGGAAGCACCACCGGAAGTGCCGCCCGAAGGGGCACCGGAAGCACCACCAGAAGAGTCACCGGAAGCCGAAGGAGCACCGGAAGCACTGCCCGACGGGGCCCCGGCGGAATCCGAAGCCCCCCCGGCCCCCGTCAGCTCCTGCGGCAGCACCCACACCCCGGTCGCCGCCGGGTCGGTCGCGGCGGCACCCGTGGCCGGGCTCACCGTTATCTGCGGCGGCACGTAGCCGTGGCCGGGTGCGGCGAGCGGCGCCTCGTCGGGGAAGCCGTCGGGAGGCAGCTGTACGAACGCGGTCGCGTCGGAGTCGTAGTCGCCCTGGGGCAACGGCTCCCAGCCGTCCGCGCCGGAGCCATGACCGGTACCGGGGTTCGTCACGACAGCGCCCTCCCAAGTGCACGTCGGGCCAGCGCGGCGACGGTGCGCCGCAGATGCAGTACGGCGGCAGGCAGGGTCTCCTGCGTGCCGTCGGGAGCGGGGGCCGGGTCGGGGATGCAGGCCGCGGCGACGTACTCGCCGAACGCCTGCACGGCCTCCGGTACGAGTGCGCTGCGCTCGCCGTCCCAGTCGATGAGCGAGGCCACCCACTGCTCGGCCTCCAGCGGGCGCAGCGGCATCGGCGCGATGGCGCCGACGGCGCAGCGCACGCCGCGCCTGGCCGGGTCGAGGACCAGGGCCACGGACGCGGTCGCCCGGCCGGGGCCGGTCCGTCCGGTGGCCTTCAGGAAGACCTGCGGCGCGTGCAGCAGCGGGACCCGGACGAAGCCGATCAGCTCGCCGGGCCGCAGCATCTCCATGCCGGCCAGCAGGTGCGAGACGGGGACCTCGCGGCGGGCGCCCTGCGGCCCCGCGATGATCAACGTGGCTTCGAGGGCGGCCAGTACGGGCAGCGCGTCGTTCGTCGGGGCGGCCGACGCGATGTTGCCGCCGAGTGTGCCCGCGTTGCGGATCTGCGGCGGGCCCGCGGCGCGTGCGGAGGCGGCGAGGGCGGGGATGAGGGCGGCGAAGTCGGGGCGGCCCATCCGGGCGTGGGTGAGGCCGGCGCCGAGCAGCGCGTGGCCGTCCTGGTACTGCCAGCCGCGGATCTCGCTGATCCGGCCGAGGCCGACGAGGGCGGCCGGGCGGAGTTGACCCGCGTTGACCTGGGCCATGAGGTCGGTGCCGCCGGCGACGGGCACGGCCGCGGGCATCGCGGCGAGCGCTGCGACCGCCTCGTCCAGCGAACCCGGAAGTACCGCGGCCTGTGTCGCCTGCGGTGCGTGCGTGGTCAAAACCGGCTGCCCCTTCCCGATGTCCGGCCGCGCGCCCGGCGGCGTGCCGGTCCCGCGTGGTCCGCGCGTGACCGCCGTTCCCGCCGTTACGCCTGTTCCGCCGTACGGTACGTGCTGACAGGCCGGACGTGGCAACTCTGGCACATCTTCCCAGGAGCCCGGAGAGGGGGTCCGGTAGGAGGCATTCGCCCCTTCCACCTGGGAGATGACCGATATCGCACCGCATCGCCGGTGAGCGCGAATTGACACTCTTCGGTGATGTATGAGGCGACGTAGGCGCGATATAAGGGCCGGTCGTGCCCCTGGGGGCGCACGTGTCCCGGGAGCGCACCCCCGGGACACGCCGCGCGAGGGCCGGACTCACACGTTCGGGGGCGCCCCTTCGATCGGGCGTCCGAGCACTCCGGGTCGACGCTGCCACGGCAACGGGCCGCCCGGCGGCCGGTAGTCGACGCCCAGCGCGTCAAGTCGCCGGTAGTGGACGGCCATGCGGCGCTCGAAGTCCGCGTAGTCGCGCTCGGCCGGGGCCGGCAGTTCGCTCCAGGCCACCTCGCAGAAGGCGGAGAGCCGCGGGAAGGCCTGGTAGTCGACGCGCCGGGCGTCCTCCATCACCTCGCTCCACAGGTTGGCCTGGGTGCCGAGCACGTGCCGGGCCTCGTCCGCGGTGAGCTGGGGCGGAACCGGCTCGAAGCGGTAGACGTCCTCCAGGGTGCGGACGTACCCGATCGGGACCGGCTCGTCCTCCCCGGCCGCCTGCCGGTGGTCCAGATAGACCTGCTGCTCGGGGCACATGACGACGTCGTGGCCGGCCTTGGCCGCGGTGATGCCGCCCGCGTAGCCGCGCCAGGACGAGACGGTGGCGCCCGGCGCGAGGCCGCCCTCCAGGATCTCGTCCCAGCCGACGAGCCGCCGGCCGCGCTCGCTCAGCCAGGTGTCGAAGTGCCGGATGAACCAGGACTGCAACTCGTCCTCGTCCTTCAGTCCCAGTTCCTTGATGCGGGCCTGGGCGGTCGGCGACTGCTTCCACTGGTCCTTGGGGCATTCGTCGCCGCCGACGTGGATGAACGTCGACGGGAAGAGGTCGAGGAGTTCCTCGAAGACGCCCTCGTAGAACCGGAGGGTGTTGTCAGTGGGGGCGAGTACGTTCGGATTGACGCCCCAGGTGTCCCAGACGGGGAGGGAAGACGTGTCGATCACATCGGAGTTGCCGAGTTCCGGATACGCGTGGATGGCCGCCTGCGAGTGGCCGGGCACGTCGATCTCGGGGACCACCGCGATATGCCGGGCGTGCGCGTAGGCGACGATCTCGCGAATGTCGTCCTGCGTGTAGAAGCCGCCGTGCGGCTTGTCCTCCCACAACTCCGAGGCCCGGTGGCCGAATTTCGTCCGTGACCGCCAGGAGCCGAGCTCCGTCAGTTTCGGGTAGCGCTTGATCTCGACGCGCCAGCCCTGGTCGTCGGTGAGGTGGAAGTGGAAGACGTTGATCTTGTGGGCGGCCAGCAGGTCGAGAAAGCGCAGTACCCCGTCCTTCGGCATGAAGTGGCGGGACACGTCGAGCATCGTGCCGCGCCAGCGGAAGCGGGGGGCGTCCTCGATCGTGACGTACGGCAGGGTCCACCGGCGGTCGGCGGCGAGCGGGGCCCGGCGGTAGGCGTCGGGGCCGAGGAGCTGACGCAGCGTCTGGGCTCCCCAGAAGACACCGGCCGCGGCGCCGCCCTCGATGGTCACGCCGCCGGCGGTGACGTCCAGCCGGTACTCCTCGGGCGCCAGGGAGGGGTCGACGGACAGCCGTACGGCGTCGGGGCCGGCCGCGCTCGCGGGCGCCATCGCGAGCCCGGTCACGGCGCCGAGCGTGGCGCGCAGCCAGCGCGCCGTGTCCTCGGTGCCCTCGCCCGCCACGATCCCGGTGCCGTCACTGAGTTCGTACGAGCCGTCGCCCTCCACCACACGGCGGGGTGCCGGAATGAGATCCATGAATGCCAGGCCCTTCTCTACGGGGTCTCTAAGGGGTCTGTGGGGGGTCTCTAGGGGGTCAGTCCTCGGTCAGTCCTTGACCGCGCCGCCGAGCCCGGAGACCAGGCGCCGCTGCACGAGGACGAAGAAGACGAGTACGGGGACGGTCATCACGGTCGAGGCTGCCATGATTCCGCCCCAGTCGTTCTCGTCCGGTTTGAAGAAGACGAGCAGGGCCATCGGCAGCGTCGACTGGGAGGTGTCGCTGATGATGAAGGACTTCGCGAACAGGAAGTCGTTCCAGGTGGAGATGAAGGAGAAGACGCTCGTCGCCACCAGGCCGGGGAAGACGAGCGGGAAGAGGATCTGCCAGAGAAAGCGGGCGCGGCTCGCGCCGTCGATGTAGGCGGCCTCTTCGAGGGCTTCGGGGACCGCCTTCACGAAGCCCCGCAGCATCCACACGGCGAAGGGCAGTGAGAAGGCGAGATGGGGCAGGATCAGCGAGCCGAGCGTGTTGAGCTGTCCGAAGTCCCGCATCAGGAAGAAGAGCGGGATGGTGAGCGCTTCCACGGGCACCATCTGCGCGACGAGGAACATGATGAGCAGCGTCGTGCGGAACCGGAATCGGAATCGCGTCACGGCCGTCGCCGCGAGGAATGCGACGAGCGCGGAGACCACGACGACGGTGCCCGCGACGATGAGGCTGTTGAGGAAGTACCGGCCGAATTCCTGCTGTTGGAAGACGCGGCGGAAGGAGTCGAGGGACGGGGCGAGCGTCCAGGGGCGGGGCTCGGTCGATTCGATCTCGCCGGCCGGTTTGAAAGCGCTGAGCACCATCCAGTAGAGGGGGAAGGCGACGACGAGGGCGATCAGCAGCGCGGACGCCTCGGCGGCGAGCCGCCAGGGCCGGCGGACCCGCAGACCGCGCGCGGCCCGTATGCCGGGCAGGGTCACAGCTCTCTCCCCTCGCGGCGCATCAGCCGCAGATAGACGAGCGTCACCGCGAGCAGGATCACGAGCATCACGACGCCGATGGCCGAGCCGAGGCTGTACTCGCTGCCGGCGAAGGCCTTCTGGTAGGCGTACACGTTGAGCACCAGGTTCTGTCCGGCGATGCCGCCGCCGTTCGTCATGACGTAGATCTGGGTGAAGACCTTGAAGTCCCAGATGATCGACTGGATGGTGACGACGACGAGGATGGGCCGCAGCATCGGCGCCATGACCGAGCGCCAGGTCCGCCACTGCGAGGCCCCGTCGAGCGAGGCCGCCTCCAGGACCTCGCCCGGGATGGCCCTGATCCCCGCGTACACGGTCACCATGACGAACGGGAAGGAGCACCAGACCACTTCGAGCAGGACGAGCGCGAAGGCGCTGTACCGCCCGTAGGTCCAGGAGTAGTCGCCGAGTCCGAGCGCCTTGTCGACCGGGCCGAAGTCCGGGTCGAAGAGGAACATCCAGACGGTGGACCCGGTGATCGCCGGGGTCGCCCAGGCGCCGAGCGCGGCCAGCATCAGCGCGAGCCGGGGCACGGCCCGCACCCGGGTGAGCAGCACGGCGAGCGCGCAGCCGACGAGCAGCGTGGAGACGACGCAGGCCGCCGCGAACAGCACGGTGGCGAGCAGCACCTGCCAGAACTGGCTGTCGGAGAACAGGTGCTGGTAGTTGGCGAGGCCCTGGAAGGTGGTCGGTTCGCCGCCGCTGACCTGGGCCTGGGTGTACTCCAGGAAGGAGATCAGGCCGAGTTGGTAGATCGGGTAGACGAGCAGCCCGCCCAGCAGGACCAGGGCGGGGGCCAGATACAGCCAGGGTGTCCAGCGCGCGCCGTGCACGGACCTCACCCGGCGGCCCCGAAGGCGTCGTCCATCTTCCGTGCCGCGTCGCCGGAGGCGGCCTTCACGTCCTTACGGCCGCTGACGATCTCCTGGAACATGGTCGGCAGGACGAGCGAGGCGTCGATCTTGGCCCAGGCGGGCGAGGCGGGCACGAACTTGGCGCCGGCGCCGAGGGTCTGCACGAACGGCTCGACGAACGGCTCCTTCTTCGCGACCTCGTCCCGCACGTCGGTGTAGGTCGGCAGGAACCCCATGCCGGCGAAGAGTTCGCGCTGGGTGTCCTTCCCGGCGAGCTGCTTCATGAGGTCGACGGCGAGGGTGCGGTGCGAGGTGCTCCTGAGCACGCCGATGTTGTTGCCGCCGGCGAACGCGGGCGCGATCTCCCCCGCCTTCACCCCCGGCAGCGGCACGACGGCGTACTTCCCCTTCACCTTGCCGTCCTCCATGGCCTGGTGGCTGAAGTCGCCGCCGATCGCCATGGCGGCCTTGCCGGAGGCGAAGGCGGTGACGGTGTCGTTGCCGCCCATGGCGGCGCACTTGGCGGCGGGACAGTTGGTGTCGCCGAAGAGGGACGTGTAGGCCTTGATGCCCTTCTGCGCGGCGGGGCTGTCGATCGCGGAGACGTACGCGCCGCCCTTCTCGTCGGCGAGTTCACCGCCGTTGGCCCAGATGAACGGCATCGCACCGTAGGTGTACGCGCCGCCGACGGCGAGCCCGTACAGCTCGGGGCGCGCCTTGTGGATCTTCCGGGCGGTGGCGACGAGTTCGGCCTGGGTCTTCGGGACGTCGACGCCCAGCTGCTCGAAGACGTCGGTCCGGTAGTAGAGGGCGCGGACGCCGACGAAGTAGGGCGCGCCGTAGACCTTGCCGTCGACGGTGACGGACTGCTTGGCGGTCGGGTCCGTCCGGGCGGCCTCGTCCCAGGCCCCGAACTCCTTCGTCACGTCCGCGAGTCCGCCGTCCTTCACGTAGCCGGCGGTGTCGGTGTTGCCGTACTCGATGACGTCGGGTGCGCTCTTCGGGTCGTTGAAGGCGGCCTTGATCTTCTCGGCGCGGGTCTCGACGGGGATGTACTCGACCTTCACCTTCGCCCCGTCGTGCGCCTTCTCGAAGGTGGCGACGGCCTCGTCGACGACCTGCTTCTTGGGCGCGTTGTTGACCTCCTGGAAGAGCCAGACGCGCAGGGTGCCGCTCTTCTCGTCGTCGGCGGAGCCGCTGTTGTCGGAGGTGCCGGGGGCGCAGGCGGTGGCGGTGAGGACAAGTGCCGCGAGGGGGACGGCGGTTCGTGCGGCGAACGTACGGGGGTGGTTCATCGGAAACGCCTCCGAAGTGTCGTTGCAACATACGCAATGGGGGTTTCGCTCTGCACAACACGACGGAGGCTAAAAGGACTGGACCAGTGAGCGCAATGGTTTGCGGAGCACAAAAAGAGGCCCCTGGTGCGCACATCAGCGCACCAGGGGCCTCGTACAAGACCTCGCACCGGGCCTCACACCGGGCTCACACAGGACCTCGCCCGGGAGGTCTCACGGGAAAGGGGACGGGGCTACTTCTTCCCGCCGTCCTTGCCGCCGTCCTTGTCGCCGCCGGCGCCCATGGACTCGTAGATCTCCTTGCACATGGGACAGACGGGATACTTCTTCGGGTCACGGCCCGGCACCCACACCTTGCCGCAGAGCGCGACCACAGGCGTCCCGTCCAGCGCGCTCGCCATGATCTTGTCCTTCTGGACATAGTGGGCGAAGCGCTCGTGATCGCCGTCACCGTGCGACGTCTGCGGCGTCGGCTCTACGAGGGTCCCCGTACCTGTCCCGCGCTCGGGCTCAAGAGTGCTCATGGAGCCCAAGGGTACTGAAACCCGTCAGTTGAGCGAAGGGTCGTCCGGATACGTCGCCACCATCGCCAGTTCGCTGCGCTGGCGGCGCAGGACCGCGCGCCACAGACCCTCGGGCCGGGTGGCGGAGACGTCACCGGGCTCCGACTCGACGACATACCAGGCGCCCTCGGTCAGCTCGTCCTCCAACTGTCCCGGCCCCCAGCCCGAGTACCCCGCGAAGATCCGCAGACTGCCGAGCGCGGCGGCCAGCAGTTCCGGCGGCGCCTCCAGGTCGACGAGACCGATCGCGCCGTGCACCCGGCGCCACCCGAGCGGCGCCGCCTCCAGGGAGTCCCCCGGGATCACGGCGACACCGAGCGCGGAGTCGAGGGAGACGGGACCCCCCTGGAAGACGACACCCGGCTCACCGGCCAGCTCGCCCCAGCCCTCCAGGATGTCCCCGACGTCCACCGGGGTGGGCCTGTTGAGCACCACACCGAGCGAGCCCTCCTCGTCGTGGTCGAGGAGCAGCACGACCGCCCGGTCGAAATTCGGGTCCGCGAGGGCGGGTGTGGCCACGAGCAACCGCCCTGTGAGCGAGGACACCTCGGTCATGGCAGACATGATCCCGCATCTTCCCGCCGCACGGGGAGCCAAGCGTAAGAACCGCATGAATGCAGCTCAGCGCGCATGGAAGCGGAAGGGGCGCACGCCCGCCCGGCCGTCACCCCATGTGTCCGATTCGGAACGGTTCGTGTTGTAGCGAAGTCATGACGGTTCCGTGCGTCCTCGGGCTTACGGAGCAGGGGGAGGCGGCCCTTACCCTTGTCCCTTGGCCCCCTGCCCACCTCATCGGAACGCGAGATTCATGACCGTCACCGACGATGTACTGCTTGTCCACGGCGGAACCCCGCTGGAGGGCGAGATCCGTGTCCGCGGCGCCAAGAACCTGGTGCCCAAGGCCATGGTCGCGGCCCTCCTCGGCAGCGCTCCGAGCCGGCTGCGCAATGTCCCGGACATCCGCGACGTCCGCGTCGTACGCGGTCTGCTGCAGCTGCACGGTGTGACGGTCCGCCCCGGCGAGGAGCCGGGCGAGCTGGTGATGGACCCCTCGCACGTGGAGTCGGCGAACGTGGCCGACATCGACGCGCACGCCGGGTCCTCCCGCATCCCGATCCTCCTGTGCGGCCCGCTCCTGCACCGGCTCGGCCACGCCTTCATCCCGGGCCTCGGCGGCTGCGACATCGGCGGCCGGCCGATCGACTTCCACTTCGAGGTGCTCCGCCAGTTCGGCGCGACCATCGAGAAGCGCGCGGACGGCCAGTACCTGGAGGCCCCGCAGCGGCTGCGCGGCACCAAGATCCGCCTCCCCTACCCCTCCGTGGGCGCCACCGAGCAGGTCCTGCTCACGGCCGTCCTCGCCGAGGGCGTCACGGAGCTCTCGAACGCGGCCGTCGAGCCGGAGATCGAGGACCTGATCTGCGTCCTGCAGAAAATGGGCGCGATCATCGCGATGGACACCGACCGCACCATCCGCATCACCGGTGTGGACAAGCTCGGCGGCTACACGCACCGCGCGCTCTCCGACCGCCTGGAGGCGGCGTCCTGGGCGTCCGCGGCGCTGGCGACCGAGGGCAACATCTACGTGCGCGGCGCCCAGCAGCGCTCGATGATGACCTTCCTCAACACGTACCGGAAGGTCGGCGGCGCCTTCGAGATCGACGACGAGGGCATCCGTTTCTGGCACCCCGGCGGCCAGTTGAAGTCCATCGCCCTGGAGACGGACGTCCACCCCGGCTTCCAGACGGACTGGCAGCAGCCGCTGGTCGTGGCCCTCACGCAGGCGACCGGCCTGTCGATCGTCCACGAGACGGTCTACGAGTCCCGCCTCGGCTTCACCTCCGCGCTCAACCAGATGGGCGCGCACATCCAGCTCTACCGCGAGTGCCTGGGCGGCTCCGACTGCCGCTTCGGCCAGCGCAACTTCCTGCACTCGGCCGTCGTTTCGGGCCCGACCAAGCTGGAGGGCGCCGACCTGGTCATCCCCGACCTGCGCGGCGGCTTCTCGTACCTGATCGCGGCGCTCGCCGCCCAGGGCACGTCCCGGGTGCACGGCATCGACCTGATCAACCGCGGTTACGAGAACTTCATGGAGAAGCTCGTTGAACTCGGCGCGAAGGTTGAGCTTCCGGGCAAGGCGCTGGGCTGAGCGCCCTTCTGATTACGTACGTTGATGGGGCCGTCCGGGACACCGGGCGGCCCCGTCGTCGTAGAGCCCGAGAGTCGCCATGATCCAACTGCCCCGCCCCGCCGCGCTCCTGACCGACATGGACGGCACGCTCGTCGACTCCGAGCGGGCCTGGCTCGCCGTCGTGGCCCGGCTGCTGCCCGGCCGGGACGGACTCGACGCGTACGCGGGCCTGACGATCCGGGACGCCGCGCGCCGGCTCGTCGACGAGGGCCGCACGGACCTTCCCTACGAGGACGCCGCCGCCTTCCTGGACCGGGAGTTCACGGCGGCCGTGGCCGCCGGTGTGCGGCTGCAGCCAGGCGCTCTGCGGCTGCTGGACGGGGCGCGGGCCCTCGGCGTCCCCGTGGCGCTCGTGACGGCTTCTGAGCGGCACGTGGCCGAGCTGGTGGTGAAGTCGCTGGGGGCCGAGAGGTTCGCGGTGCTCGTGACGAACGGCGACACGGAGCGCGGCAAGCCGCATCCCGACCCGTACCTGGCCGCGGCTCGGGCGCTCGGGGTGGCGGCGGCGGACTGTCTCGCCGTGGAGGACACGCCCACGGGGGCCGCGGCGGCGCTCTCCGCGGGGTGCCGGTTGCTGGCGGTCCCGTCGGTTCCGGGCATCGCGCCCGGGCCCCGTACGACGGTCGTGGCCTCCCTGGAGGACGTCACGCTGACGCGTCTGCCCGCTTGACGGTCCGTCGGCGCCTGCGGGCCGGTGGGGGCTGGTCGCGCAGTTCCCCGCGCCCCTGGAAGGCATGCGCTGACGCGCAGCCTTCAACGGGCCGCCCAGGGGCGCGGGGAACTGCGCGACCAGCCACGACGAGACCCGCGGACGCCCACACGAGAGAACCCCGCACACGCGAAAGCGGCCCCCCGGAACCCCGGGGGACCGCTTCCTCGCCTAAGACTTACTTGCCCTTGGCGGCTTCCTTGAGCTTCGAGCCCGCGGAGACCTTCACGCTGTAACCGGCCGGGATGTTGATCGGCTCGCCGGTCTGCGGGTTACGAGCGGTGCGAGCGGCACGGTGGGTGCGCTCGAAGGTCAGGAAGCCGGGGATGGTGACCTTCTCGTCGCCCTTGGCAACGATCTCGCCGACGGTCTCGGCGAACGCGGCCAGCACGGCGTCGGCGTCCTTGCGGGTCACCTCGGCGCGGTCGGCCAGCGCGGCCACCAGCTCACTGCGGTTCATGTTTGTACTCCCGTGTTCTTCTTGCCGTTGAGGCGTGCCACGCGGCGGCAAGCCGCATGTTGGGCAACAGCGAAGCCGATGCTGCCAGGGTCTCGGTCAGGCCCAGGACCCGGGTCCGTCGTCCAGACCCTCGCGCCCGAAGACGCATCCTGCCCCCACCAGCGGCGGTAAAGCCAATCCGGCACCCGTGGGGGTCACACGGACAGCGCCACCACCGGGGGCGGGACGGCCCTAGGGGGGCCTGCTTCCCGGCCACCCTAGAGGGCCCGGAAGGGCCCCGCATTCCGCGACGCGCCGGGCCTCAGGCGGTCGTGGTCCCCGTCACAGCCACTCCGGCCGCCTTCGCGGCGTTGCGCACGGCGCCGGCCACGGCGCCCGCGACCTTGTCGTTGAAGACGCTCGGAATGATGTAGTTCGGGTTGAGCTCGTCCTCGCTGACGACGTCGGCCAGGGCGGTCGCCGCGGCCAGCATCATCTCCGTGTTGACCGTACGCGACTGGGCGTCGAGCAGGCCGCGGAAGACGCCCGGGAAGACGAGGACGTTGTTGATCTGGTTCGGGAAGTCGGAGCGTCCCGTGGCCACGACGGCCGCCGTCTGACGGGCGATCGCCGGGTCGACCTCCGGGTCCGGGTTCGCGAGCGCGAACACGATGGCGCCGTCGGCCATCGCGGCCACGTCGTCGCCGTTCAGGACGTTCGGGGCCGAGACGCCGATGAAGACGTCCGCGCCGACGACGGCCTCCTTGAGGCTGCCGGTCAGGCCTTCGGGGTTGGTGTTGTCGGCGATCCAGCGCAGCGGCGAGTCGCTGTCGGCGCCCTTGAGGTCCTCGCGGTCGGCGTGCACGACGCCGTGGATGTCGGCCACGACCGCGTTCTTCACGCCCGCCGCGAGCAGCAGCTTGAGGATCGCGGTACCGGCGGCGCCGGCGCCCGACATGACGACGCGAATGTCCCCAATTGCCTTGCCCGCGACGCGAAGTGCGTTGGTCAGGGCGGCGAGGACGACGATCGCGGTGCCGTGCTGGTCGTCGTGGAAGACCGGGATGTCGAGGGCCTCGCGCAGCCGGGCCTCGATCTCGAAGCAGCGCGGCGCGGAGATGTCCTCCAGGTTGATGCCGGCGAAGCCGGGGGCGATCGCCTTGACGATCTCGACGATGGCGTCGGTGTCCTGGGTGTCCAGGCAGATCGGCCAGGCATCGATGTCGGCGAACCGCTTGAAGAGGGCCGCCTTGCCCTCCATGACCGGCATGGCGGCCATCGGGCCGATGTTGCCCAGGCCGAGGACCGCGGAGCCGTCCGTCACGACCGCAACGGTGTTGCGCTTGATCGTGAGGCGGCGGGCGTCCTCGGGGTTCTCGGCGATCGCCATGCAGACGCGGGCCACACCCGGCGTGTAGACCATGGACAGGTCGTCACGGTTGCGGATGGGGTGCTTGGACTGCATCTCGATCTTGCCGCCGAGGTGCATCAGGAACGTACGGTCGGAGACCTTCCCGAGCGTCACGCCCTCGATGCCGCGCAGTTCCTCGACGATCTGGTCCGCGTGGGACGTCGAGGTGGCCGCGATCGTGACGTCGATCCGGAGCTTCTCGTGGCCGGAAGCGGTGACGTCGAGGCCGGTCACCGAGCCTCCGGAGGACTCCACGGCGGTGGTGAGCTGCGAGACGGCGGTTCCGCTCGCGGGCACCTCCAACCGGACCGTCATCGAGTAGGAGACGCTGGGCGCCGTTGCCATGGCCGACTTCCTCTGCTTTCACCGTGTAGCTGTTGCCGTCCGATGGTCGCACCTACCGGTGAGTACGTGGTAGCCGCATCGGATTGTGAACCTTACGTTCACCGCGCTTTCGGAAACTGACTTCCACCATACGAGAAGTTGAGGGAAACAGAAAGAGGCCCACGTCACCGAAGTGACGTGGGCCTCTCCACGCTGACGACACCGACCCGCCATGCTCGCCTCGCGGCAAGTGGTCCCTCTGAGGGACGAAGGTTGGGCCCGGGGGCTTGGATCGAGCCGGTGCCGTCATCAACGGTAACACCGGCTGCTGCGGACACAAGGGCCCGTCGCCCCCAGGACCTGTCCTAGTCGCGCAGCAGGTCCGGAACCCCCCGCGCGTCGGGCTCGTCACGGTCCGCCGAGACGACCGTGAGCTGCTGGGTCGCCCGGGTCAGGGCGACGTACAGGACCCGCAGGCCGGCCGGGGACTCGTCGGCGATCTCCGCCGGGGAGACCACGATCGTGGCGTCGTACTCCAGGCCCTTGGCCTCCAGCGAGCCCAGCGCCACCACCCGCTCGCCGAGCCCGGCCAGCCAGCGGGCCGCCTCCGCGCGGCGGTGCATCGCCACGACGACGCCGACCGTGCCGTCGACCCGGTCGAGCAGCCGCGCGGCCTCTTCGCGGACCGTGCTGCCGAGCCGGTCCCCGACGACCGTGAAGCGCGGCTCCACGCCCGTCGAGCGGACCGCGGACGGGGACTGCGAGCCCGGCATCGCCAGCGCCAGCACCTTCGCCGCGAGGTCGGCGATCTCGGACGGGTTGCGGTAGTTGACGGTCAGCGTGAAGCGGCGCCGCGGGCGGCTGCCGAGGGCCTCGTCACGGGCCTCGGCCGCCTCGTCCGGGGTCGACCACGAGGACTGCGCCGGGTCGCCGACGATCGTCCACGTGGCGTGCCGGCCGCGGCGGCCGACCATCCGCCACTGCATGGGCGTCAGGTCCTGCGCCTCGTCGACGATGACGTGCGCGTACTCGGTGCGCTCCTGCGCCAGGCGCTCGGCGCGCTCGTACTGGGTCTCCTCGCGCACGGGCATCAGCTCGTCCAGGCCCGTGAGCTGGTCCAGCGGGTCGTACTCGCGCTTCTTGCGCGGGCGGGCCGGGGTGCCGAGGACGGCGTTCAGCTCGTCGAGGAGGGCGACGTCGTGGACCGAGAGGGCGTCCCGCTTCAGGGACCGGGCGAGCTTGCGCACCTCGCCCGGGTTCAGGATGCGGCGGGCCCAGCGGCCCAGGCGCTTCTCGTCGGCCATCGCGGCGAGCACGGAGCGCGGCGTCAGCTCCGGCCACCACGCGTCGAGGAACCGGATGAAGTCGTCCTCGCCCGTGATGTCGTCGTCGAAGGACGAGCGCAGCTCGGCGGCGAGTTCGGGGTCGGTGTGGCGGCTGCCGGCGCCCGACTGGCTCCAGAGCGCGTCCAGCAGGAGCTTGCGGGCGCGCGGGCGCAGGTGGTTCACGGGGGCCGTGCCGCTCAGCGCCGCGTGCCGGATGCGGTTCAGCTGGTCGGCCTCCAGCTCCAGGCGGCGGCCGAAGGCGACCACGCGGAGGCGGCTCGTGGTGACGGCGGCCGTCGCCCCGGCCTCGTCGTCGGCCTCGTCGTCGCCGAAGGCCAGCTGCCCGTCGCCGCCGGACGCGGGCGCGGGCGGCGCGACCGGCGACTCCAGCGCGCCGCGGGCCGCCTTGCGCAGCACCTTCAGCATCCGCGACGAACCCTTCACGCGGGCCACCGCCGGGCTGTCGTACTCCGTGGCCTCCGCGCCGTCGACCAGGGAGCCGACCGCGCGGATCGCGACCTGGCCCTCCTCGCCGAGCGAGGGCAGCACGCCCTCCGTGTACGCGACCAGGAGCGGGGTCGGCGAGACGATCAGGATGCCGCCCGCGTAGCGCCGGCGGTCCTGGTAGAGGAGGTACGCGGCGCGGTGCAGCGCCACCGCCGTCTTGCCGGTGCCCGGACCGCCCTCCACGTACGTCACCGACGCGGCGGGGGCCCGGATGACCAGGTCCTGCTCGGCCTGGATGGAGGCGACGATGTCGCGCATCGAGTGGCTGCGGGCCTGGCCGAGCGCGGCCATCAGGGCGCCGTCGCCGATCGCGGGCAGCGTCTCGCCGTCCAGGTACGCGGTCAGCTCGGGACGCATCAGGTCGTCCTCGACGCCGAGCACCTTGCGGCCCTTGGAGCGGATGACGCGGCGGCGCACGACGCGGCCCGGGTCGACCGGGGTCGACCGGTAGAAGGGCGCGGCGGCCGGGGCGCGCCAGTCGATGACGAGCGGCGAGTAGTCGGCGTCCAGGACGCCGATGCGGCCGATGTGCAGCGTCTCGGCGATGTCGGCCGTGTTGTCGGCGCGGACGGCCCCCTCGGCCGGCTCGACGGCGGTGTACGCGCCGTCGGGCCCCTTCTTGCCGTCCTTGCCGAGCAGCAGGTCGATCCGGCCGAACAGGAAGTCCTCGAACTCGTTGTTGAGCCGGTTGAGGTGGATGCCCGCGCGGAACACCTGGGCGTCCCGCTCGGCGAGCGCGCCGGGCGTGCCGACCTGGCCGCGCTTGGCGGCGTCGTCCATCAGGAACTCCGCCTCGTGGATCTTCTCCTCGAGGCGGCGGTAGACGGCGTCGAGATGATCCTGTTCGACACCGATCTCGCGGTCACGCACGGAGTCCGCGGCGGATCGGGCCGCGGCGTTCCTCCCGCGGTCCACCGTCGAATCGTGCTGAGCCTGAGCGGCCACCGGGCCCCCTTCTGACGTGCTTGGGCAGCCGTCAAAGGTACGCGAAAAGGGCCCGGTCAGGCTACGTGCGGCGCGGAGGGGTCACGCGTTCACCTCCACGAGCCGCTTCCCGTCGAGCGTCTCCACCTCGAAGTGGTCGATCTGGTTGCGGTCGAGGGCCGCGCCGCCGTGCACGTACAGCGGGTACTTGGCGCTCTCGTGCGTGCTGTTGTCGATGCCGTAGCCCCACTTCGGGACGGCCCAGGTGGTGACCGTCTCGCGCTCGCCGTCCTTGCCGACCGCGATGAGCGAGCACTTCAGCGGGCCCTTCACGTTCTTCAGCTGCAGGACGGTGTGCGTCCCCCACGCCTTCCTCTCCATGCCGACGGTCGCGCTGACCTTCGTCGTCGGGTCGGTGGCCTGCACCTTCTCGTCCATGTGGTGGAAGAAGGCGTCCTCGGCGGGGCTGGTGGGGTGCGGGTCGCCCGCGACCGTTCCGGTGCCGCCGTCGTCCGTCACCGCCATCACCGTAAGCGGGCCGCCGATGATCAGCGCGGCGGCGGCCGCCACCAGGTACAGGCCGCGGCGGCGCTTCTGCGTCCGCTTGCGGGCCACCTCGTCGGCCAGGGACTCGGCCAGGCGCGGGCTCGGGCGGGCCGCGAGCGACTCGCCGACCACCGGCACGCCCCGCTCCCCCGGCAGATCGGCGAGCGCGGCGAGCATCGGCTCCATGCCCGCGAACTCCTCCAGCTGCCGCGCGCACGGCTCGCAGGTCGCCAGATGGGCCTCGAACGCGGTCGCCTCCGCGTCGTCGAGGATGCCCAGCGCGTAGGCGCCGACCGTCTCGTGCACATCACCCGCGGGCCCGTGTCCGTACGGTCCGTGCGTCGATGTCATGCCGTCACCCCCCGCTCCTCCAGAGCCAGCTTCATCGAACGCAGCGCGTAGAACACCCTGGAGCGCACCGTTCCGCTGGGGATGCCGAGCGTCTCGGCCGCCTCATTGACCGTACGCCCCTTGAAGTAGGTCTCGACCAGCACTTCCCGGTGGGCCGGGGTGAGGTCCTCCAGGGCATCGGACAGCGTCATCAGCCACAGCGCCTTGTCGATCTCGTCCTCCGCGGGGATGACCTCCAGCGGCGACGGGTCGACCTCCTGCGGCCGGGCCTGCCGGCTGCGGTGGCCGTCGATGACGATCCGTCGGGCGACCGTCACCAGCCAGGGGCGTACCGAACCGGTCGCTCGGTTGAGCTGGCCGGCGTTCTTCCAGGCACGGATGAGCGTCTCCTGCACGACGTCCTCCGCGCGCTGCCGGTCCCCCGCCACGAGCCGGAGCACATAGGCCAGGAGCGGCCGCGCGTGCTCGGCGTAGAGCGCGCGCATCAGCTCCTCGTCCGGCTCGGGGGGCCGGGGCGCACGATGTCGGGCCCGGGGCGGGCGTTCATCGGCCACGGCGGAATCCTTGCGCACGCCTACCTCCGGTGTCCCCAGTTCGACGATCCGGCCACGTCTTTTCGGCTGGGCTCACGGAGTTGATACGCAGACGAACTCACGGATGTTCAAACGGCGTTGTGGCGCTCGTCTCACGCCCGGGCGAGGGCCGCCCTGCGCCGGTGCCTGGCCACCCGCTCCCGGTTGCCGCAGACCTCGCTGGAGCACCAGCGGCGGCGCCGGCCCCGGGAGGTGTCCAGGTAGATGAGGCTGCAGTTGTCGCCCTCGCACTGGCGCAGGCAGCCGCGGACGGCCGGGTCGGTGAGCAGGTCGACGGCGTCCCGGGCGACCGCGGCGAGCAGGGCCGGGCAGCCGGGGGCGGTCTGCAGGGAGCGGGCGAGGGTGCCGTCGGAGGCGCGGACGGCACAGGGCGTCGGCGGGGCGGCACGGGCCAGCAGGTTGACACGTTCCAGAGCCGCGGGGGCCGGCCGGCCCGCCAGCTCGCCGCGCACCAACTGGCCGATGTGGCCGCGCAGTTCACGGAAGGCGGCGAGCCAGGCCGGGGCGCAGACGGGCGGCGCGACGGTGTCGGGGACGAGTCCGGCGCCGACGAGCCAGGCGCGCAACAGGTCGGGTGAGGTGAGGCGTTCGTCGGGGTGTGCGGTGGCGACCAGGTCCAGGCAGAGGCGTCCGGAGTCGAACCGCAGCTCGTGGAGGTAGGGCCCTGTGGGTACTGCTGCCATGTCCTCTACAGTGCCCGCCCGCGCGCGGGGCCGGAACCCCCGGTGCCGCACCGCTACTTGGGGACGTTCGGCGGAGGATCGTCGTGCAGGATGCGCTGGAAGAGGATGTGGTCGCGCCATTCGCCGTCGATGTGCAGGTACTTGGGCGCGCGGCCGTACTCGGTGAAACCGCACTTGGCGAGGACCCGCTGGGACGCCTTGTTGTCGATGAGGGTGCCGGCCTCGATGCGGTGCAGGCCCAGCTCGTCGCGGCCGATCCGGGCGATCTCCTCGACCGCGGCGGGGATCAGACCGCGCCCCCGGTACTCGGCGTCGACCCAGTAGCCGAGGCTCGCGCTGCACAGCGGGCCGAGCACGATGCTGGTGATCATGAGGCGGCCGACGACCAGCTCGCCGTCGAACAGCAGCCACGTCACGCTGTTCGGCTGCGTGAGGCGCTCCAGCTGCCCGCTGGCCGTGTAGTACTCCGGGTCCCGGTGGGGATCGATCGGGCGCAGGTGCTCCAGGTTGCGGACCGTGGCGTCGGCGAGGGCCTGTGCGTCGGCGGGGACTCCCCGGCGCAGGTCGATGTCGGGAGTGATCAGCATGTCCGTACGGTACGCGCGGGCAGGGCACGGTGGACGCTCGCGTATGGGAATGCGCGGATCGACGATGTCGGCAGGGGTGGCCCTCGTCTTGACTGGGCGCATGACGACAGCGAAGCGTTTCACGGGATGGGTGCTGGGGGCGGCCACGGTCGCCATGGGCCTGATGGCGGGCTCGTTCTACGTGTTCGGGTGCGCGGTGATGCCCGCGCTGGCCCGCAGCGACGACCGTACGTACATCGAGGTGATGCAGAACATCAACGACGTCATCCAGAACCCGGTGTTCTTCCTCGGTTTCATCGGGGCGCTGCTGCTCACGGGCGCGGCGGTCTGGCGGCTGCGCCACGAACGGGCGCTGCGCTCCTGGGTGGTGGTCGCGCTGGTCCTCTACGGGGTGGCGTTCGTGCTGACGTCCGGGGTGAACGTGCCGCTCAACGACGCGCTGGCGCAGGCCGGCGACCCCGCGCGGATCGCCGATCCGGCCCGGGTGCGGGACCGGTTCGAGGGGCCGTGGGTGGCGTGGAACGTGGTGCGGGCCGTGCTGTGCACCGGCGCCCTCGGCTGCCTGATACGGGGGCTCGTGGTGTGGGGGCGGAAGGCGCGGTGAGCCACCGCGCCGCGAACTGCCTCAGTCGTCCGCGTACTTGGCGTCCGCCGCCGGGTCCAGCGCGAGCCGGTAGCCGCGCTTCACCACGGTCTGGATCAGCTTCGGGGTGCCGAGGGCGGAGCGCAGACGGGCCATCGCCGTCTCCACCGCGTGCTCGTCGCGGCCCGCGCCGGGCAGCGCGCGCAGCAGCTCCGCCCGTGCCACCACCCAGCCGGGCCGCCGGGCCAGCGAGCGCAGCAGTGCCATCCCGGCGGGCGGCACCGGGCGCAGCGCCCCGTCGACCAGGACCGCGTGGCCGCGGATCTCGACGCGGTGTCCGGCGACCGGGAGCGTACGGGCGCGGGACGGCAGTTCCTGGCAGAGCAGCTGGACCAGCGGGCCGAGCCGGAACCGCTCCGGCTGCACGGTGTCCACGCCGTGCGCCTGCAGCGGCAGCGCCGTCACCGGGCCGACGCACGCCGGGACCACGTCGTGGTGCAGGGCCGCGAGCAGTTCGGGCAGCAGGCCCCGCTCCTCGGCCCGGTTCAGCAGCGACACCGCCGCCGGGGCCGAGGTGAAGGTCAGCGCGTCCACGCTGCGCGCCACCGTCGCGTCGAGCAGCCGGTCCACCGGGCCGATGTCCTCCGGCGGCATCCACCGGTACACGGGGACGCCCACCACTTCGGCGCCCGCCTCGCGCAGCGCCTCCACGAAGCCGGGCAGCGGCTCCCCGTGCAGCTGGACCGCCACGCGCCGCCCCTGGACGCCCTCGGCGAGCAGCCGCTCCAGGACCTCCGCCATCGACTCGGACGACGGCGACCACTCCTCGGTCAGGCCCGCCGCCCGGATCGCGCCCTTGACCTTCGGCCCGCGGGCGAGCAGTTCGACGCCGCGCAGCCGGTCCAGGAGCGCGTCGCCCAGGCCCCAGCCGTCGGCCGCCTCGACCCAGCCGCGGAACCCGATGGCGGTCGTGGCGACCACCACGTCGGGCGCGTGGTCGAGCAACTCCTTCGTCGCGGCGAGGAGTTCGCTGTCGTCGGAGAGCGGCACGATGCGCAGGGCGGGCGCGTGCTGCACCGCGGCGCCGCGCCGCCGCAGCAGCGCCCCGAGCTCGTCGGCGCGACGGGCGGCGGTCACGCCGACGGTGAACCCCGCGAGCGGGCCGTGGGCCTGCTCGGGGGCGGACTGCTGTGGTTCGTACATGCTCGTTCTCGTCCCGCTCGACGGTCGTCCCGTGCACTGGTCGTGCTGTCGTTCGTGCTGCCGTGGCTCTCCTGGCGTCGTCCGAGCCTGTCAACAACCCGTGACGGGCCCGGATCCACATGATTGCGTACGTGTTACGTGCGGGTCGCTCACACCTCCGCGTAGCTGAGCTGCGGCTTCGCCTCCGCCGTCGGTGCGGCGACGGAGCGGGCGGCCGACCGGCGAAGGTATACGGCCCAGGTGACCACGAAGCACGCCCCGTAGAAGACCAGGAAGGACACGAAGGCGCCGGTGCCGGTGCCCGCCGTCTGGAAGGACTGGCGGAAGGCCAGGTTGATGCCGAGTCCGCCGAGTGCCCCGACCGCGCCGATCAACCCCATCGACGCGCCCGACAGGCGCCGCCCGTACGCCGCGGCCTCCTCCCCCGTGAGCCCCGTGGCGAGCGCCTTGGCCTGGAAGATGCCGGGGATCATCTTGTACGTGGACCCGTTGCCGAGGCCGCTCAGCACGAACACCACGATGAACGCGACCGTGAACAGGGCCAGCGACTTCTGCACCGACGCCAGGATCACCACCCCGGTCGCCGCCGCCATCGCCACGAAGTTCCACAGCGTGATGCGCGCCCCGCCGAACCGGTCCGCGAGCCGGCCGCCGACCGGGCGGATCAGCGAGCCGAGCAGCGGGCCGATGAACGTGACGCCCGCCGCCTGCAGCGGGGTGCGGCCGAACTGGGTCTGCAGGACGAGCCCGAAGGCGAACGAGTAGCCGATGAAGGAACCGAAGGTGCCGATGTAGAGGAACGCCATGATCCAGGTGTGCACGTCCCGGGCGGCGTCCTTGGCGGCACCGGTGTCGTTCTTGACGGTGGCCAGGCTGTCCATGAACAGGGCCGCACAGACCGCCGAGACGACGATCAGCGGGATGTAGATCCCGAGCAGGACGCGCGGGCCGCCGCCCGCGCCGATGACGGCGAGCGCGATCAGCTGGATGACGGGGACGCCGATGTTGCCGCCGCCCGCGTTCAGTCCGAGCGCCCAGCCCTTCTTCCGCATCGGGAAGAAGGAGTTGATGTTGGTCATGGAGGAGGCGAAGTTGCCGCCGCCGACCCCGGTGAGCGCCGCGCACACCATGAAGGTGCTGTACGAGGTGCCCGGCTCCATCACGGCGAACGCGGCGATCGACGGCACGAGCAGCATGCTCGCCGCGATGACCGTCCAGGCGCGGCCGCCGAAGACGGCGACGGCGAAGGTGTAGGGCACGCGGGCGAAGGCGCCGACGAGCGTGGCCATGGAGACGAGGAAGAACTTCCCCGCCGGGTCGATGCCGTACTCGGGTCCCATGAACAGGACCATGACCGACCACAGGGTCCACACGGAGAACCCGATGTGTTCGGACAGGATGGAGAAGACGAGATTGCGCCGGGCCACCCTCGCGCCCGTCCTCTCCCAGAACGCCTCGTCCTCGGGATCCCACTGTTCGATCCAGCTCCGGCCGGCCATCTGACGCCTCCAGGTCACGGTTCACTGCTGATGCGACCGAAGGTAGGGAGGCCGGATTTCCGGGCTGTGGCGTGGAGTGACCGTCGGGGAACGTTGCTCTCACCTGCCCGCCGGGCGGGTGGTGAGGCCCGGGTCCGGGGGCGGCCGACGCCGCCCCCGGGCCGGGTGTCAGTGCTTCTTCGTGCGGCGCGACCCGTCCGGCCACAGCCGCGGCGAGCGCTTGGCGGCCAGGTCCTCGATCCAGCCGGTGCTCACGATCGCCAGCGCGATCAGCGGCCAGACCAGCACGAACATCCAGAGCATGTACGTCGAGTCGAGCGCCCCGCTCCAGCGCGCGTCGTCCATGAACGGCAGGTTGTACGCGAGGTCGATGAGCGGCACCGTCGCCATGATCAGCATGTTGTGCCACAGGTAGATCGTCACGGCCCGGTTGTTGGAGAGCGTGATGACCTTGTCGAACCTGGCGAGCTTGCCGGGCAGTTGCTGCCAGGAGGGCGAGTACAGGAGCAGGATGACGACGAATCCGAAGGACCAGGTGGCCTGGGCCAGCGGGATGTCGTTCAGGTCCCAGCCGTCGGGGCCGAGGTGGCCCGAGGCCCACCAGATGCCGAAGGCCATCACGAGCGCGGAGACGGACACCGCGAGATAGCGCGGGATCTTGACCAGCATGCCCTCGTGGTGGGCGAAGCCGAGCACCCAGCAGCTGCCGTAGACGCCGAAGTCGGTGACCGCGTTGCCCGTCTCGCCGGGGATCGTGACGAGGCCGGTGCCGACGATCGCGGTGAGGCCGAGCGGGGCGAGCAGCGTCGCCCACGGCACCTTGCGGAACGCCCAGAGCAGCAGCGGCGAGGCGATCACGAACCACATGTAGGCGCGCAGGTACCAGAGCGGGCCCGCGGCCTGGGCGGGCCAGGTGTCCTCCAGCAGGCCCGCCTTGTCCCCGAGGTGCCAGGGGAAGCTGGGCGCGCCGATCGGCACCAGGTAGTTGACGAGGCTGATCCAGCCCCAGGTGCCGCCGTTGTCCGGGTCCTTGCCGGGGTTCCAGCCGCCCGCGAAGAGCAGCGTGAGGACGGCCGCGCTGAACGCCCACATCGGCGGCAGCAGTCGCCGGATGCGGCCGCGGATCACGCCGATCGCGGGCCGGCTCAGCGAGCGGGCCATCAGCGATCCGGCGAGCGCGAACATCACGCCCATGGACGGGAAGAGCACCGTCAGCCACGCCCACCCGAACAGGTGGTAGACGACGACGCGGACCAGCGCGGTGGTGCGCAGCAGGTCCAGGTACCGGTCGCGGCCGGGCTTCTTCGGCGCGGGCTTCGCCTCCGGCAGCGGTCGGGTGGCGTCCGCCTCCCCCTGTGCCTGCCGGGGCACCTCGGCGAGGCGGGTGGTCGTGGTGGCGGGGGCGGTCTGGGCCGGGGCGGGTGCTCCGGTGTCCAGGCCGTCGGGCCAGACCGGCGCGGCCTGCGGCCAGCCCGAGGTCACCGGCCGCACGGGGCCGGGTCCGGGCGCCGGGGCGGGGCCGGGTGCGGGGGCGGGCTGCTGGGCTCCGCCGAACCAGCCGTCCTGCGCGGACGGGTCGTGGGGGTACGTCATGCCACCGGCCTCCTGTCGTCACCGGACACCGAGGACGTCCGCTGGCGCGGCAGTCCGCCGGGGACCGAGCCGACCGCGCCGGTGCGGCGCAGCTTCTGCCAGCGGAGCCGGCCGCCGGTGAGCGCCGTGATCCAGGACTGGAGCAGCACGACGTACATCAACTGCCGGTAGAGGAGCTGCTGGAGCGGGAGGGATATGAGGTGCGTCATGCGTTCCTTGTCGAGCCGGAAGGCGTACGCCGCGCAGACCGCCTGGATCGCGAGCACGCCCAGCCACGCGATCACCGTCTTCTCGGTGGGGCCGAAGACCACCCCGTAGAGCAGGAAGACGTCGATCAGCGGGGCGAGGAGCGGGGCCAGGACCATGAACAGGGAGACCAGCGGCAGGCCGACGCGGCCGAAGCGGCCGGACGGGCCGCCCTCGATCAGGGCGCGGCGGTGCTTCCAGATCGCCTGCATGGTGCCGTACGACCAGCGGTAGCGCTGCGACCACAGCTGCTGGACGGACTCGGGCGCCTCGGTCCAGGCGCGGGCCTTCTCCGCGTAGACGACGCGCCAGCCGTCGCGGTGCAGCGCCATCGTGACGTCGGTGTCCTCGGCGAGCGTGTCGTCGCTCATGCCGCCGATCCGCTCCAGGGCGCTGCGGCGGAAGGCTCCCACGGCGCCGGGGATCGTCGGCATGCAGCGCAGGATGTCGTACATGCGGCGGTCGAGGTTGAAGCCCATCACGTACTCGATGTGCTGCCAGGCGCCGATCAGCGAGTCCCGGTTGCCCACCTTCGCGTTGCCCGCGACCGCGCCGACGCGCGGGTCGCCGAACGGCTGGACCAGTTCGCGCACGGTGGCCGGCTCGAAGACCGTGTCGCCGTCCATCATCACGACGAGGTCGAACCGGGCGTTCGCCAGGCCCCTGTTGAGGGCGGCGGGCTTGCCCGCGTTGTGCTGGCGGACCACCCGCACGTTGGGCAGCCGGAGGTTCTCCACGATGCGGGCCGTGCCGTCGGTGGAGCCGTCGTCGATGACGATGATCTCGATGGGGTGCTCGCTGGACATCAGCGAACGCACCGTGTTCTCGATGCACTTGGCCTCGTTGAAGGCCGGGACCAGGACGGAGACCGGCTCGGTGACCGGCGGCCCCCAGGCGAAGCCCTTCTTGCGCACCCGCCGGGCGTGCGCCGCGGACAGGATCAGCATCAGGCCGAAGCGGCCCATGACGAGGACGCCGATGACGGCGAGCCCGGCGACCAGCACGCCCGTGATGTTCTCCGACGCCTGGACCGCCACGATCCACGCCTTGCCCTTCCACAGCTCGGGGCCGGTGACGGGGGTGTGCGCGCTGGCGATGCCCAGGGCCTCGGTGAGGTTCTGGAACTTGTAGCCCTCGTCCTGGAGGTGGGGCAGGAAGCGGTCGAGGGCGGCGACGGTCTGCGAGCGGTTGCCGCCGGAGTCGTGCATCAGGACGATGGCGCCCTTGCCGTCGTGCGGCGTGGCGCGCCGGATGATCTCGTCGACGCCGGGGCGCTTCCAGTCCTCGCTGTCGGTGTTGTTGACGACCGTGATGTAGCCGCGCGAGCCGATGTACTGCGTGACCGGCCACGACATGTCGTCCATGGCGTCGGCGAACGACGAGTACGGCGGCCGGAACAGGGAGGTGCGCACGCCCGCCGCGCCCTCTAGGGCCAGCTGGTTCTGCGACAGCTCCCAGTCGATCCGCTTCGTCGACTGGTACGAGAGGTCCGGGTGGTTGAAGGTGTGCAGGCCGACCTCGTGGCCCTCCTCGACCATGCGGTGCACCAGGTCGGGGTAGCGCGAGGCCATCGTGCCGGTGACGAAGAAGACGGCGTGCGCGTCGTGCTTCTTCAGGACGTCGAGGACCTTCGGGGTCCACTCCGGGTCCGGCCCGTCGTCGAAGGTGAGGACCAGCTTGTGGCTGCCTATGGAGCGGCTCTCCTGGCGGCCCTCGCGGGTGTCGATGACGGGGCCGCCGTCGAGGATCTTCTCCGGCACCTTGTCGGTGGCGGCCTCGGGCCGGATGCGGTGGTCGGCCATGATCTCGCTGTGCACGTAGCCGCGGAGCATGAGCATCGCGATCAGGGCCACGAGCAGCAGGGACGGCAGGAGATAGCGCAGCGGGAGGCGGCGCCTGCGGGGACCGGTGTGCCGGCGACGTGAGCGGTGGGACATCTACAGGACGCTGCTTTCCTGGGACGCGACGGTCGGTGCCGACGGCTCGCCGCTCGGGCTCCGGTCGACGGGCTGGGGCGATGAGGTGCCGTCGGCGACGGTGTCGGTGCCACCGCCCACGGGGTCCGTGGTCGGGTCGTCCGTCGGGTCGACCGGCGGGGTGCTCGGGTCCGTGGGCGGATCGGTGGTCGGGTCGACCGGCGGCGTCGTGTGCCCCCCGGGCTTGGACGGCTCGACCGGTGGCGTCGTCTTGCCGCCGGTGGGCCGGTCCGACGGGGTGGTGCCGGTGCCCGGCTCGTCGTCGCCCGTGCTCGCGTCGGCCGTCGGCGACGTCGACGTGCCGGGCGCGCCGGTGGCGCCGGGCGCGGTGCCGGAGGCGCTCGGGTCCGGGGTGGTGCCCGGGGACACGGACGGCGCCTCCGGATCGGCGGGCAGCGGCTTGGTGTCGACCTTGCCCGCGGGCTTCTCCGGGTCCATGGGCAGCCAGGGCGCGCTCGAGTTCCCCGAGA
This sequence comes from Streptomyces sp. KL116D, assembly GCF_030766975.1. Classification (NCBI taxonomy): domain Bacteria; kingdom Bacillati; phylum Actinomycetota; class Actinomycetes; order Kitasatosporales; family Streptomycetaceae; genus Streptomyces; species Streptomyces sp. KL116D. The sequence continues at coordinate 51,293 of NZ_JASERH010000099.1, forward strand.
GCAGGGTGGCCACGATGACGACCGCGTACACCGCGCAGGCGATACCGAGGAACACGCCGATGCGCCGGAATCTGCGGCTGCGCCGCCCCGAGTCGTCGACGAAGACGGGTACTTCCTTGTCGTCCCCCGTGGCTTCGGCCGGCCCGGTCTGCCCACGCGCCGCGAGGAGCTCGCCCAACTGCCGGCCTGCGCCGTCCAGTTGGACCGTCACCTCGTTCGGGTCATGGGTCTGCCCGGGCAGGGCGTCTTCTCGCCAGTTATCCACCGTACGCACATCCCCCCAAGGACATGTTCATGGGTGCGCGCGCGACTCCCCGGGCACTCGTCGGCCGGACCGGGCCCCCACCCGGCCCGAGCGCCCCCCTTATCACACCGCGCCCGGACTATGAATGTAGCGCACGTAGGTGACAGCCGTTGCCACGGTTCAGTCCGGGCTCACCATGATGAGTGCATCCGTGGCCGGTATCCACGCCCCGGCGGGCCGCTCCAGCCACCCGTTCATCCCGGCCAGCTCGGCCGCGGCGGCCCGCAGCGCGTCGATTCCGGGGTGCTGCCTCCCCTTCAGCCACACCAGCGACACCGGGGACAGTGGCACCGGGTCGACCAGGGGCCGCAGAACCGATCCCGGCATGGCCGGAAAATCCACTCCGGCGAGGACCGGATTCCGGTATTTCGTCATGATCCGCCGGAATTCCTCCTTGCCGACGGCGAGCGGCGCGGGCGGCGCGATCCCGATGCCCCGTCCGGCGAACAACTGCCGTGCCAGATCGGTCCATTCGGGCGTCCGGGGGTTGCCGGCGCCCGCGTAGACCGTCTCCCCCGCGAGCCGTCCGAGGGGCACCGCGTCGAGTGCGGCCAGCGGATGGTCGTCGGGCAGCACGACCGCCATCGGCTCGTACCGCAGGGGCTGCTGGGAGAGCCGCTCGCGCACCGCGGGGTCGAGCCCGCCGAAGCGCCCGAAGGACACGTCGAGGCGCCCGGCGAGCAGTTCGGCGGCGGCCCCGGTCAGCCCGCTCTCGTAGCGGGCCATCAGCTCGCAGTCCGGGGCGAGTTCGCGGGCCCGCGCGAGGACCTGTTCATGCACGAGCCCCGGACTGTTCACGTCGACCAGCAGCGGCCGGGCCGCGGCGGCGGGCCGGGCGAACGCGGCGAGCAGCTCGTCCTGCGCCTCGACGGCCCGCCGCGCGTACGGCAGCAGCCGGGCGCCCTCCGCGGTGAGCGTCACCTGCCGGGTGGTCCGGCCGAACAGTTCGGCTCCCAGCTCCCGCTCAAGGCGCCGGATGTCCCGGCTGAGCGCCTGCTGGGCGACGTAGAGCCGGGCGGCGGCGCGCGTGAAGTGCAGCTCGTCGGCGACGGCCAGGAAGGCGCGCAGCAGGCGGGGTTCGACGTTCACCGGGGGCATCGGGCGAATTTACAACGCAGGTGCGTGAATGGGTACCGAGTAAGTGTTGGACCCATCGGGTGGCCTGCGGCGACGCTCTTGGCATGCCCACTGCCACCCCTGCTTCGTCCCCTGCTTCGTCCCCTGCCGCGCCCACCCCGCCTGCCGCGCCCGCCACGGCCGTCACCTCGTACACCCGGCTCTTCGCGATCCCCGGCGCCCTCGCCTTCACCCTCGGCAACCTCCTCGCACGCTTCCCGCAGGGCATGTTCAGCATCAGCGCGGTGATGCTGATCTCCGGCGTCCGCGGCTCGTACGCGCTCGCCGGGGCGCTCACCGCGACGGGCCTGGTCACCAGTGCGTTCCTCGGACCGTGGCTCGCGCGGATGGTGGACCGCCACGGGCAGGCCAGGATCGCCGTGCCCGCGACGCTCGTCGCGGCGTCCGGCGCTCTCGCGCTCCTGCTCTGCGTACGGCTCGACGTCCCCGACTGGGTGCTGTTCGTGGCGTACCTGCCGACGGCCGCGCAGCCCAACACCGGCGGCATGTCGCGGGCCCGCTGGGCGCATCTGCTCGACGGCGACCCGAAGGCGCTGCACACCGCGAACTCCTTCGAGCAGGCGGCCGACGAACTGTGCTTCATGCTCGGCCCGGTGGTGGCCGCGTTCCTGTGCAGTGCGCTGTTCCCGGAGGCGGGCGCGCTCGTCGGTACGGTCCTGATGGTGACCGGCGTGCTGGTCTTCGCCGCGCAGCGTGCGACGGAACCGCCCGCTCGGCCGCGCACGGCGGCGACGCGGACGCCGCTGCGCGCGCCGGGCATGCCGCCGCTGCTGGTCGCGTTCCTCGCGCTCGGCGCGATCTTCGGCTCCCTGGAGGTGACCACCGTCGCCTTCGCGGACGAGCTGGGCCACAAGGCGTGGGCCGGGGGCGTCCTGGCGCTCCAGGCGGCCGGGTCGTGCGTGGCGGGCCTGGTGTTCGGGGCGGTGAAGCCGTCGGGGCCCGCGGCCCGCCGCCATCCGGTGTGCGTCGCGGCGATGGCCGTACTGATGACGCTGCCGCTGCTCGCGGCGGCCCTCACGGGTTCGCTGTACGTGCTCGGCGCGGCGCTCCTGATCGCGGGCATGGGCACGGCGCCGACGATGGTGACGGGCATGACGCTGGTCCAGGAGCGCACGCCCGACGGCCGGTTGAACGAGGGCATGACCCTCGCGGTGACCGCGCTGCTCGGCGGCATCGCGTGCGGCTCGGCGACGGGCGGTGCCGCGGTGGAGCACTGGGGCCCCACCGCGGCGTACACGGTGCCGGTCACGGCCGCGGCGTGCGCCCTGCTGCTGTCGCTGTACGGCTACGCACGCGGCAGGTCGCAGCGGCCGGCTAGCACGTGGCGGGCTTGAGCCACGAGCACTCCAGGTCGCCGCGGCGCTCGGCGGCCGGCACGGACCGGGTGGCCTTCGGCGGCACGGCGGCGGCCTTCTTCCCGGTCGACCCGGCGAGGGTCACCACGATGGCGTCCTCCAGCGGCTTCACGGAGGACACCAGGTAGTTGTTCTGCACGATGCTGTAGACGAGCAGCCGCCCGTCGGCGTCCTTCACGTAGCCGGACAGACCGGACGCCCCCGTCAACGACCCGGTCTTCCCCCGGGCGTTGAGGGCGGCGGGCGTGCCGCACATCCGGGTCCGCAGCGTCCCGCCGACGAACCGGTCGGGGTCGCAGGCCACCGGCAGCGACTTGTACCAGTCGGCGTACCAGGGCTCGTGCTGCACGGCGAGCAGCAGGTCGGCGAGCTGCCGGGCGGCGAAGTTGTCCTTGCGGGACAGGCCGGACCCGTCGACCTGGCGGATCTTCGTCGCGTCGACGCCGGCGCCCTTGAGGTAGCCGGCGATGGCGGCGATGCCGTCGCCCCAGCTGCCGGGGCGGCCGGTGGTCTTGTACCCCATGGCCTTCGTCAGCGACTCGGCGTGCATGTTGTTGGACAGCTTCATAAAGGGGACGAGCAGGTCCTTCAGCGCCATCGAGTCGTGCGTGGCGAGCCGCTGGGCACCGGCCGGTGCGGCCCGGCCGAGCCGGGTGGCGCCGGTGACCTTCACCCCGTGCGCGGCGAGCGCGTCCCGGAACACGGCGGCCGCGTATCCGGTCGGCTCCCACACCGTGACCCACTCCTTGGTGGTGTCACCGCCCACCGGGACGGTCCCGCTGACGGTGATGGTGTTGGTCCCGTGCTCGCGGACCACGCCGACGGTGTCGTCGCCGTCGGCGCCCACGGTGCTCGCCCGCAGGTCGACGTGCACGTAGTCGTTCTTCGGCGTGACGCTGACGACGGGCTTGTCGCCCGGCCGGGCGCCGGGCTCCACCTCCACGATCACGGTGCCGGTGTCGTAGTCGGTGTCCGGGGCGACGCTCAGGGCGGAGATCTGGGCGGCGTAGTACGAGGATTCGTCGTCGGCGCCCCAGGTGTCGCCCTGGCGCTGGGCGTCGAACCGGGTGTCGTCGGCGACGAGCCGCCCGCTCACCCGCTTCACCCCGGCCGCGGCGACCTCCGCGGCGAGCTTGTCGTAGTCGGCGGCGAGGGTCGTCGGGTCGCCGGTGCCGCGCAGGTACAGGTCCCCGGCGAGCACCCCGCCCCGCACCTTGCCCGCGGCGAGCACGTCGGTGCTGAACCGGTAGTCGGGCCCGAGCACCGCCATCGCGGCGGTGGACGTGGCGAGTTTGGTGTTGGAGGCGGGCATCAGCCGCCCGGTCGGGTTGTGCTGGTAGAGGGTCTCGCCGGTGGCGGCGTCGGCGACGACGACGCTCGCCGCGCCGCCCTCCATCCGCGGGTCGCCCAGGATGGTGTCGATGGCCTCGGGCAGCCCGCTGGGGTCCGAGTCGGCGCCGGCGGGCGCGCCCCAGGAGAGCGTGGCGGCGGTGACGAGCGCGACGGCGGGCAGGGCCCAGCGCCGCGCCTTCGTACGGAAGTCGAGGTCGATGGCTCGTCTCACGGGTCCGTCAGGTCTGCTCATGGCTCAGGAGCATTCCGGAGGAGCAGGGCTCAGCCAAGACCCACGAGCGCCAAGGTCAGGGGACCGCACCACGACAAAGGCCCGACTGGTGACAGTCGGGCCTGAATCGCATGGGATGAGTGGAGATGGCGGGAATCGAACCCGCGTCCAACGGTGCAGCAGCAGGGCTTCTCCGTGTGCAGTTCGCTTCGATTTTCTCGGCCCCGGTGATCACGCGAACAAGTCGCCGACGGGCCCAGTCACTGTTTGATTTCCCATCGAACCCCGTGACCGGGCTCGATGGTTTAGTCCCCTAGATTATGCCAGGATCCGGGCCGGGAACACTCCCGGGCTGACACCCTTTTAGGGTCCTTCAGTCGCTGTTATTAGGCAGCGAGGGCGAAGGACTGGGAATCGCTCTTAGAATTGGCGATTATTGGTTGCGACATATGGTTTACGAGATCATTGCCGCTTCCTCGACACGCTTCACCTGCTTCGACAGCCGCTGTCGAAACCGATCATCCCCATGTTGTTTTTTCAAAGTGGATCTGTCGATCCGGCGCCCCTTCGGTGAGGAGCAGTGCCATCGTACGTGAACAACGCGCGGCGATGCCAGCCTATTCCTGACGCCCCCGCACCGCGGGTCAGTGCTCCCGCGCCCGCTGCCGCCGCTTCGCCGCCGCGATGGCGCGGTCGGAGTCCCGCCGGTCCTGCTGCTCGCGCAGCGTCTGCCGCTTGTCGTACTCCTTCTTGCCCTTGGCGAGCGCGATCTCGGCCTTGGCGCGGCCGTCCTTGAAGTAGATCGCGAGGGTCACGATCGTGTGACCCGACTCCTGGGACTTCGAGTCCAGCTTGTCGATCTCGTCGCGGTGCAGGAGCAGCTTGCGCTTGCGGCGCACCGCGTGGTTGGTCCAGGTGCCCTGGCTGTACTCGGGGATGTGGGCGTTGTGCAGCCACGCCTCGCCCCCGTCGATCTGGACGAAGGCGTCGGCCAGGGACGTCCGCCCCTGGCGCAGCGACTTGACCTCGGTGCCGGACAGCACGATGCCGGCCTCGTAGGTGTCCATGATCAGGTAGTCGTGCCGCGCCTTCTTGTTCTGCGCGACGATCTTGCGCTTGCCGTCCTTCTGGTCGGACGCCTTCCCCTTGCCCTGCTTGGGCTGGGACTCCTTCGGTACGTACATTCCCTTGGCCATAGTGCTGGCCATTTTCGCACTACGAGGGGGCCCCGAGGCCACTCAATACCGTCTCGGCCCGCTCCAGCTGCCCGTCGGCGGCCTCCAGGTCGGGGGTGATGCCCCGGCCGTCGACGCTGCGCCCCGAAGGGGTGCGGTAGTGCCCGACGGTCAGCTCGGCGACGGAGCCGTCGGGCAGTCGGCTCGGCATCTGGACCGAGCCCTTGCCGAAGGTCCTGGTGCCCACGACGACCGCGCGGCCACGGTCCTGAAGGGCTCCGGTGAGCAGCTCGGCCGCGCTCATCGTCCCGCTGTCGACGAGCACGACCACCGGTCTGGACGTGTTCCCGCCGCGCTCCGCGTGCAGGGCGCGCTGCGCGCCGCGCACGTCGTACGTCGCCACGAGCCCGCCGTCGAGGAACGCGGAGGCCGCGGTGACGGCCTCGGTGACCAGGCCGCCGGAGTTGCCCCGCAGGTCGAGGACGACGCCCGCGCGCGCGGGGGCCGCACGCACCGCCGCACGCACCCGGCCGCCCGCTCCCTTGGTGAACGCGCTCACCTTGATCAGCACGGCCCCGTCGGCGAGGCGGGTGACGGCGACGGAGTCCGTGGAGAGGTTCGCGCGGCGCAGCGTCTCGCTCCACGCGCGCGTGCCGCGCTGCAGGCCGACGTGGACGGACGTCCCGGCGCGCTCGCCGCGGAGCAGCGCGAGGACCTCGGTGACGGGCCGGCCGGTGACCGGCCTGCCGTCGACGGCCGCGATGCGGTCGCCCTCCCGGATCCCGGCGTGCTGTGCGGGCGAGCCGCCGCGCACCCGGGTCACCTGCACCTCGCCGTCCACCGTGCGCCGGGCCCACAGGCCGACGCCGGTGTACTCGCCGTCGAGGGCCTGCTCGAACTCCTCGTACTCGCCCTGGGAGTAGACGGCGCCCCAGCGGTCCCCGCTGCGGCTGACGGCCTCCTCGGCGGCCTGCGCGGGGGACTTGCCGTCGGCCATCGCCTCCTCGGCGGCCTCGGCCGGGTCGGCGAGCGGCTTCTCGTGCGCGGCTGCGGCGACCGAACCGTCCCGTCCCGCAACGGTTTTCCGGCCGTCCCCGGGCAGCGCGCCGGTCGCGGCACCGGTCGCGAGGACGCTCGCGAAGACCAATGTCAGGGCTGCCCCACGGCCGATGCGGCGGGGCCGGGCGAACAAGTCCGGGCCTGACATGTCGGTGAGTCTAGGACAACGCAGGGCGCCGTACGGCGTGTTGAACCGTAGGGCGCCCTGCGTTGTGGGGGGACTCTCGTCACACCTTGAGGTACTTGCGCAACGCCACGAAGGCGGCCAGCGCGGGCATCACGACGCTCACCGCGAGGATGAGCGGCAGCTTCGTCAACACGGCGTCCCAGCCGATGAAGTTGATGAGCTGGAGCTTGTCGGAGAGTGCCACGCCGTTGTCGATGACGAAGTACTGCCCCGCGGCGAGGAACACACAGGCGATGCCGCCGCCGATGAGTCCGGCGACCGCGGCCTCCATGATGAACGGCGCCTGGATGTAGAACCCGGACGCGCCGACGAGCCGCATGATGCCGGTCTCCCGGCGCCGGGAGAACGCGGACACCCGGACGGTGTTCACGATCAGCAGCAGCGCCACGACGAGCATCACCGCCATCACCGCACCGGCCGCGTAGTTCAGGTAGCTGAGCAGCCGGAAGAGGTTGTCGAGCACGCCCTTCTGGTCCTGCACGGACTGCACACCGGGCCGCCCGTTGAACGCGGTCGCGATGACCTCGTACTTCTCCGGGTCCTTCAGCTTGATCCGGTACGACTCCTGCAGCTGGTCGGGCGTGAGGGAGCTGGCCAGCGGGGAGTCGCCGAACTGCTCCTTGTAGTGCTTGTACGCCTCGTCCTGCGACTCGTGCGCCACCTTGTCGACGACGTCCATCTTGTTGAGGTCGTCGACGATCTGCTTCTTCTGCTCCGCCGTGACCGGGCCCTTGGCACAGTTCGGGTCGGATTCCGCGTCTCCCTTGTTGCACAGGAAGATCGAGACGTTGACCTTGTCGTACCAGAAACCCTTCATCTGGTTGACCTGATCGCTCATGAGCAGCGAGCCGCCGAACAGGGCGAGCGAGAGGGCCACCGAGATGATGACGGCGAAGGTCATCGTGAGATTGCGGCGGAGACCGACGCCGATCTCCGACAGGACGAATTGGGCACGCATAGCGCTGACTGAGCCTTTCGCAGCTTCTCTCGGTACTTCTCAGTGCTGGTAGCCGTAGACGCCGCGCGCCTGGTCGCGCACGAGGCGACCCTTCTCCAGCTCGATGACGCGCTTGCGCATCTGGTCCACGATGTTCTGGTCGTGGGTGGCCATCACCACGGTGGTGCCGGTGCGGTTGATGCGGTCGAGCAGCTTCATGATGCCGACCGAGGTCTGCGGGTCGAGGTTGCCCGTGGGCTCGTCCGCGATCAGCAGCTTGGGACGGTTCACGAAGGCGCGGGCGATGGCCACGCGCTGCTGCTCACCACCGGACAGCTCGCCCGGCATGCGCTCTTCCTTGCCGCCGAGGCCGACGAGGTCGAGCACCTGGGGCACGGCCTTGCGGATCTCACCGCGGGGTTTGCCGATGACCTCCTGGGCGAAGGCCACGTTCTCGCCGACCGTCTTGTTGGGCAGGAGCCGGAAGTCCTGGAAGACCGTGCCGAGCTGGCGGCGGATCTGCGGGACCTTCCAGTTGGAGACGCGGCCCAGGTCCTTGCCCAGGACGTGCACCTGGCCATGACTGCACCGCTCCTCACGCAGGATCAGGCGCAGGAACGTCGACTTGCCGGAGCCGGACGAGCCGACCAGGAAGACGAATTCACCGCGCTCGACCTCCAGGGAGACATCCCTGAGAGCGGGGCGGGTCTGCTTGGGATAGACCTTGGAGACGTTGTCGAATCGGATCACGGGTGCACCACGGGTCGCCGGGGGTAGGTGTGCGTGACCATACGCGAATGGGGAGGCGGCGTGCAGGCGCCGTTCCCGGTTGAGCGTTTTGTCCTGGTGCCCGGGTCGATCCGACGCCTGTTTTGTCCGTGCCGTGCCTGGTCAGGGACGGTCCTGCTGGCGGGGCGCGCCGAAAATCCGGGAAGCTGGCACAGTGGTAGGGGGAACGGTTGCGTTTCCCGGAGCGTTGAGCGGAGAGAACCAGTGGGTACCCGTTGGCCGGCTCCGCCGCGCGGGAGGAGGAGTGGCGCATGACCTATGACCGATTGGTGTGCGCGAACTGTGCGGCGCCCGTGAGCGAGGGCCGCTGCCCGGTGTGCCGGGCGAACCGCGAGCGGCTGCAGCAGGAGAACCCGCTGGCGGGGTTCAATCCGATGGCGCTGATCGCGCTGGTCGCCGTGCTCGTGGCGGCCGTGGCGCTGCTTGCGCACCAGACGGTGTAGGCGAAGCACGCACTAGACGTGAAAAGGCCCGGAGCCGGTCGGCTCCGGGCCTTCTCGTGTGCCTCGGGTGTGCGTTACGTCACGCAGCAGCGCCGCGGTTGTTGGCGAGGCGCGGCAGCAGCCGGAAGCCGACACCGCCCGCGATCATGGTCGCGGCGCCGATCAGCAGGATCGTGGTGCCGTCGGCACCGGTCTCGGCGAGCTCGCCGCCGGACTTGCCGGTGCCCGTGCCGGTACCGGTCTGCTGGGCCGGCTCGGAGCCGGTGTCCTGCAGGCTGTCCTTGCCCTGGCCCTGCTCGACGGGGTTGTTGTTGCCGTCGGGGTTGGTGTTGCCGTTGCCCCCGCCGTTCCCGTTGCCGCCGCCGTTGTGGCCGCCGCCGTTGTTGCCGCCGTTGCCGTTGCCGCCGCCGTTGCCGTTACCGGGGTCGGTCGGGTCCTCGGTGGGCTCCGTCGGCTCGTCCGTCGGGTCCGTCGGGTCCGTGGTGGGCGGCTCCTCGGTGGGCGGGGTCGTCGGGTCCTCGGTCGGGTCCGGGACGCCCGTCGGGTCCGTGGGGCCCGGGGTGGTCGGGTCGTCCTCGTCCTCGCCCAGGCTGATCCCCGCGTCCACGCCGTCCTCGCCCGCGTGCACGTTCGCACCGATACCGAGGATGCCGATGTTCACGTCAGCGGCCGAGGCGGCGCCCGCGGCGGTCAGCGAGGCACCGGCGGCGATCACCGCGCCTGCAGCTATCCGCGCCACACGGATCCGCGTCTTCTTGGTCATCTGTCTGCTACCCCCAGTAGCCAATCGTCAATGGAGCAGCGCCCGGGACCGCGTTCAACCGGGGGCAGCAGGGGCCACGCTCGGCCCTTCCCCCGTTCACACGCGTCCCACTGATACGCATGCCGCGCGCCAGCCTTCCCAGTTTTCAGATCAGCGTCAAGGTCGTTGCGCACGCAATGTCTGGAATGCCGTGAATTGACCGTCGTACGGACATGTGACTGTGACGTAAAAGGCGGAAACGCCTTCACATTTCCCGCACAACAAAAGGCAACTGCCGCCCGGAGAGCGGCAGTTGCCTTGTCGATAAAGCGGCGGTTACTTCTCCTGCTGCTTGCGCCAGCGAATTCCGGCCTCCAGGAAACCGTCGATCTCGCCGTCGAGCACGGACTGCGGATTTCCGACCTCGAACTCCGTCCGCAGGTCCTTGACCATCTGGTACGGGTGCAGGACGTACGACCGCATCTGGTTGCCCCAGGAGCTGCCGCCGTCGCCCTTGAGGGCGTCCATCTTGGCGCGCTCCTCCTGGCGCTGGCGCTCCAGGAGCTTGGCCTGCAGCACGTTCATCGCGGTCGCCTTGTTCTGGATCTGCGAGCGCTCGTTCTGGCAGGAGACCACGATGCCGGTGGGGATATGGGTTAGGCGGACCGCGGAGTCCGTCGTGTTCACGCCCTGGCCGCCGGGGCCCGAGGAGCGGTAGACGTCGACGCGCAGCTCCGACTCGTCGATCTCGACGTGGTCGGTCTGCTCGACCACGGGGAGCACCTCGACGCCCGCGAAGGACGTCTGGCGGCGGCCCTGGTTGTCGAACGGCGAGATGCGGACCAGCCGGTGCGTGCCCTGCTCCACCGAGAGCGTCCCGTACGCGTACGGCACCTGGACGGCGAAGGTGGTCGACTTGATGCCGGCCTCTTCCGCGTACGACGTCTCGTAGACCTCGGTCTTGTAGCCGTGGCGCTCGGCCCAGCGCAGGTACATGCGCTGCAGCTGCTCGGCGAAGTCCGCGGCGTCGACGCCGCCCGCCTCCGCGCGGATGTTGACGAGCGCCTCGCGGGAGTCGTACTCACCGGACAGGAGGGTGCGGACCTCCATCTCGTCCAACGCCTTCTTCACGGAGGTCAGCTCGGACTCCGCCTCGGCGCGGGTGTCCGGGTCGTCCTCCTCCTCGGCCATCTCGAAGAGGACGCCGAGGTCGTCGATGCGGCCTCGCAGCGTCTCCGCCTTGCGGACCTCCGCCTGGAGGTGGCTCAGCTTGCTGGTGATCTTCTGCGCCTCTTCCGGGTCGTCCCACAGGGACGGCGCGGCCGCCTGCTCCTCGAGCACGGCGATATCTGCCCTCAGCTTGTCGAGGTCCAGGACGGCCTCGATCGACTCCATGGTCGAGGAGAGGGACTTCAGCTCTTCGGAAACATCGACGACTGCCACGACACCAGCCTAACGGCTCTCCGCCGGGTACCGGTTCGGGGTGCGCTCTCGTCCGCGGGCCCGGTGGGGCTTCTCGCGCAGTTCCCCGCGCCCCCGAAAGCCTGCGGCTTCGCCGCGCTCTCCCTCTGGTGGAGATCGCGCACGAAGTACGTATCTCCAGGGGCGCGGGGGAAGTGCGCGAGAAGCCCCACCGGCCCGCACCCGGAGAACGGACCCCTACGGCTCCGCCGGAGCCGAGTTCTGGCCGTCGGACGGGGGCGCGTCGTCCCCTCCGGAGGAGACCGCCCAGACGCCTCCCCCGACCGCCGCCGCGAGCACCACCCCGGCCACGGCCAGCGTGATGCGGCGGCGCCTGGCCGAGTGGCGGTTGCGGGCGGAGCCGGGGCGCGGGGCGCCGGAGGCGCGCGGGGCGCGGGCCGTGCCGCGGGCGCCGCCGGCCAGCTCGTCGGGGGCCGGGACCCGCATCGACGTGTGGGTGTCGCGGTTGGAGTCGGCGGGGGCGGCGCCGGGGACCAGGGAGACGGCGCCGCGGCGGGGCCGCTCCGGCTCCTCGGGCTCCACGGCCGGGGCCTCGGGCTCGTCGGGGAGCGGCTCCGCGTCGGGCTCGTCCACGTCCAGGGGCGCCATCCCGGCCAGCAGCGGCAGCAGCTCGCGCAGCCTGGTGGCCATCTCCGAGGCCCGCAGCCGGGAGGCCGGGGCCTTCGCCAGGCACTGGATCAGGAGCTGCCACAGCTCGTCCGGGATGCCGGGGAGCGGGACGACCGTCTCCGTGACGTGGCGGCGCAGGATCGCTCCGGGGTGGCCGCCGCCGAACGGCGTGAAACCGGCCAGGAGCTCGTAGAGGACGGTCGCCAGCGCGTAGATGTCGACCGCGGCGCGGGGCGGGAGGCCCTCGATGATCTCCGGCGCCAGGTAGTCGGGCGTGCCGATGATCTTCGTCGCGCGGGTGCGGCGCGGGGTGTCGATGAGCTTCGCGATGCCGAAGTCCGTGAGGAGCGCCGGGTGGGCGCCGCCGGGGCCGAGCGGGCCCTGCATGTCCAGCAGGACGTTCTCGGGCTTCACGTCGCGGTGCACGATGCCCGCCGCGTGCGCCGCGGACAGGGCGTCGGCGACGTCCGCGGCTATCGCGACCGCGGCCTCCGGGGCGAGCCGGCGCTCCCGGTCCAGCCGGGTGCGCAGGTCGGTGCCGCGGACGAGGTCCATGACCAGCGCCAGGTCGTTCCCGTCGACCACCAGATCGCGGACGCCGACCACGCGCGCGTGGTCGAGGCTCAGCAGGGCCGTGCGCTCCTGGACGAAGCGGCCGACCAGCTCCTGGTCGGAGGCCAGGTCCTCGCGCAGCAGTTTGATGGCGACGGGTCCCTCGGGTCCCTCGCCGAGCCACACCGTGCCCGCACTGCCGCGCCCCAGGATCTGGTGTGCGGTGTACCGGCTGCCGATCTTCCGTGCCAAGACTGCTCCTACAGACGCGTGTTGGCGCCCAAGCTACGCGGCTCGGACGCCAACCAACGCATCAGCGGGGGAAATCACCCGTCGGATGTCGACAAATCTCCAACGTCACGGACTAGTTGCCGGAATTGCCGCCCAGATCGCCGATCCAGCCGGTCACCGTCGAGAACCAGTCGGACAGCTGGGCCCAGTAGCCCTTGCCGGTGCCGATCCAGTCCTGCAGCGGGGTGAACTCCCAGACCAGCCAGCTCACCACGAACAGCATCACGATCATGAAGAGACAGCCCTTGAGGCAGCCGAGCCCCGGGATCTTCATGGGGTTCGCGCTGCGCTGCCTCGGCTCCCTCGGGGGCCGCGGCTGCTGGGGCGGCTGCTGCGGCGGCGCGTACTGCTGCGGCTGCTGGGGCTGCTGCGGCTGCGGGGTCTGCCGCCGCGGCGCCGGGCGCTGCTGGCGGGGCGCGTACTGCTGCTGGGGCGGCTGCTGCTGCGGGCGCGCCACCTGGCGCTGCGGGCGGCGGCGCAGCGGGTCCTCGTTCGGGTCGAGGTACTGGACCTGCGTCTGCTCGTTGCGGTCGCGGGCCGCGCGCAGCTGGTTCTGCCAGGGGTGCGGGTCGTCCGGGTTGCCGCCCGGCGGGTTCTGCGGGACCGGCGGCATGACGGCCGTCGGGTCGGCGGCACCGCGGTTGTTCGGCAGCACGGACGTCGGGTCCGCGTCTCCGTACTGGTTGGGCTGGTTGGGCTGGTTGTGCTGGTTGCCCTGCTGCTGCATGACGCTCGTCGCCGCGTTCGGGTCGTACGAGCCCGCGTTGCTCGGCAGCACCTGCGTGGGGTCGGCGGCGCCCGGGACGCCGGGGACCTGCGCCGGATCAGGGTCCGGCATCAGCAGGGCGCCGACGCCATCGGCAGCGGCGATCTGCGCGCTGTTCGCGTGCACGCCGATGCCCTCGGCGACGGTGCGCAGGCCGCGCGCGAGGTTCTCCGCGCTGGGCCGCTCGTCCGGGTTCTTGCGCAGACAGCGCTCGATGACCGTCCACAGCGGGTCGGGGACCGTCGAGGGGCGGCGCGGCTCGGCGCTCAGGTGCTGGTGCAGCACTTCGAGGGCGGAGCCGCCGGAGAACGGCGGCCGGCCGGTGACCAGCTCGTACAGCAGGATGCCCGCGCCGTAGATGTCCACGGCGGACGTCTGCGGGCGGCCCTCGGCGGACTCGGGCGCGACGTACGCGGGCGTGCCCACGAACTCGTGGGTGCGGGTCAGGCCCGGGGAGTCGGCGAGGCGCGCGATGCCGAAGTCGGTGAGCATCGGGTGCATACCCGCGGCCTCGTCCTGGTCCCACTTGAGCAGCACGTTCGCCGGCTTCAGGTCGCGGTGCACCACGCCGTCGGCGTGGCTCGCCGCGAGCGCGTCGGCGATCTGCGCGGTCAGCAGGGCCGCGGCGACCGGCGAGAACGGTCCGTTCTCCCGCAGGTAGCGGTGCAGGTCGGGGCCGTCGATCAGGTCCATGACGAGGGCGAGGAGCTCGCCCTCGACGACCAGGTCGCGGGTCCGCACGATGTTCGGGTGCGTGAGGCGGAGCAGGACGGAGCGTTCGCGCAGGAAGCGCATCACCACGTCCGCGTCGTTCGCCAGCTCCTCCTTGAGGACCTTGATGGCGACGGTCTCACCGGGCTGCCCGGCGACGGCCGCCTCGGCGCCCGCGGTCTCGCGCTGGCGGGCTCGCCAGACGGTGCCCGTGGCGCCGCGTCCGAGCGGCTCCTCGAGCAGGTACTTGCTGCCTACCGGCCGCACGTCATGCGCTCCCTGCATCGGTACTTGACTTGGTCTGCCCGGTCCCGGGTGTTCCGACCCACTCTAGTGGCGCCGTACGGGGTACAGGCTGTCGATCTTGTCTGACCCGTCCCGGCCGCGACAAACCCGTGTTCGACGAGAAGACGCACGCCCGGGGCCGTTGGTTGCCGCGCGACGACGTGACCGATCTCAACCGGGCACCCAGCAGGCATCCCGCAGGCACTTTTGCGGGCAGAGCCGACCAATCAAGATCACTTCAAGATCACTTACGGGTGGGGGGCGGGCGTGTTGTCAGTGGCAGGTGCGAGGATGCCTCTCAGCACTGGCTGACGTGCCCGTGACGGTGGGGGAATCTGCGGTGGGGGACCGCGGGCGGCCCTGCACCCGGGCGCCCGCGCAGAAGGGACCGCAGACGGCGATGCAGATCCGGCTTACCGTCGTAGACCCCCTGGGCACGCGCCCGGACGCGCCCGCGCGTGGTGTGGACGTCCTGGTCACGGCCCCGGCGGGCACCGCGCTCGCCGCGGTCGCCTCCGGCCTGGCCACGGCCGTCGCGGGCGGCGACGCCCCCTCGTCCGTGCTGTACGCGGGGCTCGACCGGCTCGACGCGCAGCGCTGTCTGCTGGGCGAGCCGCCCCTGACCGACGGCGCGGTGCTCTCCCTGGGCGCCCCGGCCGACCCGGGCCCCGAGCCCGACGGCGCGGCCGCCCAGCTCCACGTGGTGGCCGGCCCCGACGCGGGCGGCGTGCACCTCCTGCACGGCGGCCAGATCCGCATCGGCCGCTCCGCCGACGCGGACGTGCCGCTGGACGACCCCGACGTGTCCCGGCTGCACTGCGCGGTGACGCTCGCCGCCGACGGCCAGGTCTCGGTGGTCGACCTCGACTCCACGAACGGCACGACGGTCGACGGCCGCCCCCTCGGCAGGCGCCCGGTGCGCCTCTCCCCCGGCGCCCTGCTGCGCCTGGGCGAGTCCGCGCTGCGGGTCGCGGCCGTGGGCGACGCCGCCCGCCCCGCGCCGCTGCGGACCGCCGCGGACGGTGAGGGGCACGTACGGGTCGCCT
>NZ_JASERH010000100.1:0-59768 GCF_030766975.1 Streptomyces sp. KL116D
CGGCGGGCGCGGGGCGGCAGGCTTCGCGGCCTGCGCGGGGGAAGGGGTGGGGCGCGGCGCTGCGGGCTTCGCAGGCGCGGCCTTCTTCGCGGCGGACTTGCCGCCATTGCCCTGATTCAGGGCATCAGTCAACTTGCGTACAACCGGCGCCTCGATCGTCGAGGACGCCGAACGTACGAATTCACCGAGTTCTTGGAGCTTGGCCATGACGACCTTGCTCTCCACGCCGAACTCCTTGGCGAGTTCGTATACCCGGACCTTAGCCACTTCGCTCCTTTTAGGTCCGGGTTACGCCGGACCGTCGCTACTTCATGGGCGTACTCATCGCGTGCTCATCGAGTGCTCATCGCAATCTCGACCTACTTCCAACTCGCGGGGTACCAGGGCCGCACGGGGGTTCCGCACGGCGCTTCTTACGGTGTTGCCTGCTCGACTCGGTGGCGAAGCGCCTCCGTGTCGAACGGTCCAGGGGCCTTGAACGCCCGCTGGAACGCCCGGCGGCGGACCGCCAGGTCGAGACAGACCTGGGCGGGATGCACATAGGCACCCCGGCCGGGCAGCGTACCGCGATCATCGGGGACGCATTCGCCCTCGATCACCACGATCCGCAGCAGATCGCTCTTGGCCGCTCGCTCCCGGCAACCCACGCAGGTTCGCTCAGGGCAGGCGCGGGCGTGCGTCCGGCCAGACACGGTTTAGTCTACCTCCCCGCACCGACCTCACCCCTTTGGGGCAAAAATCGAACGGCCACTCGTTACATACTGTCGTGATCCAAGCGCACAGCGCCCGGATTTATTCCCCGGACCCGGACCCCGGCTGCTCGGTGTCCGGGCGGATGTCGATGCGCCAGCCGGTGAGGCGGGCGGCCAGGCGGGCGTTCTGCCCCTCCTTGCCGATGGCGAGCGACAGCTGGTAGTCGGGAACGGTCACGCGGGCGGACCGGGCACCGAGATCGACGATCTCGACCTTCGAGACGCGGGCCGGGGACAGCGCGTTCGCGACCATCTCCGCCGGGTCGTCCGACCAGTCGACGATGTCGATCTTCTCGCCGTTGAGCTCACCCATGACGTTGCGCACGCGCCCGCCCATGGGACCGATGCACGCGCCCTTGGCGTTGAGTCCGCTCCGGGTCGACCGGACCGCGATCTTGGTGCGGTGGCCGGCCTCGCGGGCGATGGCCGAGATCTCGACGCTGCCGTCGGCGATCTCCGGCACCTCGAGCGCGAAGAGCTTCTTCACCAGGTTCGGGTGGGTGCGGGACAGGGTCACGGACGGACCGCGGACGCCCTTGGCCACGCGCACCACGTACGAGCGCAGGCGCATCCCGTGCGGGTACTCCTCGCCCGGCACCTGCTCCTGCACCGGCAGGATGGCTTCCAGCTTGCCGATGTCGACCAGCACGTTCTTCGGGTCGCGGCCCTGCTGGACCACGCCCATGACGATGTCGCCCTCGCGGCCCGCGTACTCGCCGAGCGTCGCGTCGTCCTCGGCGTCGCGCAGCCGCTGCAGGATGACCTGCTTCGCGGTGGTGGCGGCGATCCGGCCGAAGTCGGACGGGGTGTCGTCGAACTCCTTGGGCTCCTGGCCCTCTTCGAGGTCCGCCGGGTCCTCCGTCGCCCACACCGTCACGTGGCCGCTCTCGCGGTCCAGCTTCACGCGGGCACGGCGGAAGCTGCCGTCGGTGCGGTGGTAGGCGATGAGGAGGGCCGACTCGATCGCCTCGACCAGCAGATCGAAGGAGATCTCCTTCTCCCGGACCAGACCCCGCAGGGCACTCATGTCGATGTCCACGGCTACGCCTCCTCTACTTCTTGAGCGTCGTTCTTGTTCTTGCGGTTGAACTCGACCTGGACGCGCGCCTTGGCGATGTCCGTGAAGTCGAGCCGGCGGGCGGTGGCCTTGCGGCCCTTCACGCCCGGTACTTCGAGGTCGAGACCGGCGTCGTCGACCGTGAGGATGCGCGCGACCAGCTCGGCGTCGTCCTTCAACGTGAACTTCACCAGGCGGTCGACGGCGCGGACGTAGTGGCGGTGCTCGCTCAGCGGGCGCTCGGCGCCCGGCGTGCCGACCTCCAGCTCGTACTCGCCGTCGCCCATGACGTCCGTCTCGTCGAGCTTCGCCGAGAGCGCGCGGCTCACATCGGCGATCGCGTCCAGGTCGGCACCCTCGTCGGAGTCCACGACGACACGCAGCACACGCTTGCGTCCTACCGAGGCCACTTCGATCTCTTCGAGATCGAGCCCCTGTGAGCTGACGAGCGGTTCCAGTAGTTCCCGCAGCCTCTCGTTCTGGGTGGTGCTCATCCGGGTGACTCCTCGGCCGCGTGTGCTGTTGTGGTTGCTGACTGTCCTTGCGCGTCAGGTCAAAGGGTATCCGGTCCAGGGGGGTGTTGCCGTCCACCCGGAAGGGGCCGACTGTACGGTGATCTTCGGTCACCCCCCGCTCATCCCGCTGAATCGTTTCCCGACCCTTTCTGCCGAGGACGTCCGCCGTGTCACTCACTTCCCGCAGGACCCTGCTCGCGTCGCTGGCCGGTGCCGCGCTCCTCACGGGCTGCTCGGGCGGCTCCGACGAGGGTGCCGAGGGCGGGCAGGGTGCGCCGTCCGTCTCCCAGGAGAAGCGGCTCAAGGCGCGGGAGGCGCGGGCGAGCGCGGATCTGCTCGGGCAGTACGACGAGGCGCTGGCGGCCGTGCCGTCCCTCGCGGCCCGGCTGAACCCGCTGCGGGACGAGGTCGAACGGCACGTGAAGGCGTTCGGCGGGGCGGCCAGGCCGTCCGCGTCGACGTCGCCCTCCACGCCGCCGGTGGCCGAGAAGGACGTGCTCAGGGCGCTGGCGGCGGCGGAGCGGACGCTGTCGGACCGGCGCATGACGACGCTGGTCGACGCGCCCGCCGAGGCGGCGCGGCTGCTCGCGTCGGTGGCGGCGGCCGGGGCCGGGCACGCGTATCTGCTGGCGGAGGACTGATCGAAGTGGCCGACAACATCGGTAGCACGGACATGACCAACATGGCTGACGGCACGGGCAACGCGCTGCTCGCCGCGGTGCAGGCGGCGCTGCGCGCCGAGCACGCGGCGGTCTACGGCTACGGGGTGGTCGGCGGCCGGATCCGCGAGGGCCGCAGGGACGAGGCGAAGACCGCCTACGACGCGCACCGGGCCCGCCGCGACGACCTGCGGCGCACCGTCCGCGACCTCGGCGGCACCCCGGAGGAGTCGGCGGGGGCGTACGCGCTGCCGTTCCCGGTGCCGGACTCGGCGGCGGCGGCGCGGCTCGCGGCCGACATCGAGGACAAGATCGGCGGGGCGTACTCGGATCTCGTGCGGGCGGCGAGCGGTGACCGGCGCCGGGCCGCGGCGGACGCGCTGCGGGAGGCCGCGGTGCGCGCGGTGCGGTGGCGCGGCGGCAGCGTAGCCTTCCCTGGGCTCACCGAACGGGCCGCGGTGCCGTCCGCATCGGCCTCGGCTTCCTCGGTGACGCCCCGCACGTAAGCAGTCTTCGGAAGGGAATCCTCGCGCATGGCTTTCGAACCGCCCACGCGTCTGGTGAACGCGCTCGGCGAGGTGCGCGACGACGGGGCGTCCGCGTGGCTCGGCCGGGTCGGTGCGCTGCTCGACGACGCGGCGGCCCGGCGCGAGGTGAGCGTCGAGCGGGTGCACGTGCCCGGCGGACGCAGCAGCCTGGTCGCCCACGTGCGGCGGGCGGACGGCTCCCCCGCGGTCCTGAAGCTGGCGCCCGAGCGGTTCCGGCCGGAGGCGGAGCGGGCGGCGCTGACGCACTGGGACGGGTTCGGGGCGGTCCGGCTGCTCGATCCGGGCGTGAACGACGGGGCGCTGCTCCTGGAGCGGCTGCACCCCGAGGTGTCCGTACGGACGCTGCCCGAGGCGAAGGCGCTCCTGGAGGCGGCGGGGACGCTGCGGCGGCTGTGGGTGGACCCGCCGGCCGGGCGCAACTGCGAGACGGTGCCGGAGCGGACGGGGCGGCAGGCCGTCGCCATGCGGGCGTCCGTCGAGTCCTTCCCCGACGTCGCGCCGCTGGTCGACGCGGCGCTCGAGGCGCGGGACGAGCTGGTGGCGGCGCCGCCCGAACTCCGGTTGCTGCACGGCACGTTCCGGCAGAGCAAGGTGCTGCAGGGCGAGCGGATGCCGTGGCTCGCGGTGGGGCCGGACCCGGTGGTGGGCGAGTGCGCGTTCGATCTGGCGCGGCTGGTGCGGGACCGGGTGGAGGATCTGATCGGGTCGCCGTCGGGGCCCGCGATCACGCGCAGGCGGGTCAAGCGGCTCGCGGAGTCGCTGGAGGTGGACCAGGCGCGGCTGCGGGGCTGGACGCTGTTCCGGGCCGTGGAGTCGGGGGTCAGGGCGCTGCGGGTGGGGCGTGAGCGGGACGGGGAGAACCTGCTGGAGTTCGCCGGCTGGCTGTAGCGGCGCCCCGGCGCGTCCCGTCGCGCGGAACCGGGCGAGAACCAGGCGCTAGGCCAGGCGAGAAAAGGGCGTCGCCCCGCAGCCGGGCTGCGGGGCGACCGTGAGAACCGTGAGCCGGCGGTGACGCCGGGACGGGCTCTAGGCGGTGAGGCGGGCCACGGCCTCCTCGACCGTGAGCTCCTCGCGCTCGCCGGTGCGGCGGTCCTTCAGTTCGAGGACGCGGTCGCCGCTGCGGCGGCCCGCCACCAGGATCTTCGGGACGCCGATCAGCTCGGAGTCGGTGAACTTCACGCCGGGCGAGATGCCCGGGCGGTCGTCGACCAGGACCCGGACGCCGGCCTCGGCCAGCAGGTCGGAGACCTCCAGGGCCAGCTCGGTCTGGAGGGCCTTGCCCGCGGCCACGACGTGGACGTCGGCGGGGGCGATCTCCTCGGGCCAGATCAGGCCCTTGTCGTCGGCGTGCTGCTCGGCGAGGGCGGCGACGGCGCGCGAGACGCCGATGCCGTACGAGCCCATGGTCACGCGGACCGGCTTGCCGTTCTGGCCGAGCACGTCGAGCTGGAAGGCGTCGGCGTACTTGCGGCCGAGCTGGAAGATGTGGCCGATCTCGATGGCGCGGTCCAGCTTGAGGCCGGTGCCGCAGTTCGGGCACGGGTCGCCCTCCTGGACGACGACGACGTCGACGTACGCGTCGACCTCGAAGTCGCGGCCCGCGACGACGTTCTTGGCGTGCAGGCCTTCCTTGTTGGCGCCGGTGATCCAGGCGGTGCCGGGGGCGACGCGCGGGTCGGCGATGTACTGGACCTTCTCCAGGCCCTGCGGACCGACGTAACCGCGGACCAGGTCGTCACGGCCCTCGAAGTCCTCGGCCGTCACCAGCTCGACGGCGGCCGGGGCGAAGTGGGCCTCGACCTTGTCCATGTCGACCTCGCGGTCGCCGGGGACGCCGACGGCGACGATCTCGCCGTCGACCTTCACAAGCAGGTTCTTCAGGGTCGCCGACGCCGGGACGTCGAGGTGCGCGGCGAGCGTCTCGATGGTCGGGGTGTCGGGGGTCGGGATCTCCTCGAGCGCGGGCACGTCCGTGGCGTCGACGGCCTTGAGCGCGAAGGAGACGGCCTCCGTGTTGGCGGCGTAGTCGCAGTTCGGGCAGTCGGCGAAGGTGTCCTCGCCGGCCGCGGCCGGGGCCAGGAACTCCTCGGACTTCGAGCCGCCCATGGCGCCCGCGGTGGCGGCGCAGATGCGGTAGTCGAGGCCGAGGCGGGCGAAGATCTTCTGGTACGCGGCGCGGTGCAGCGCGTAGGACTTGGCGAGGCCCTCGTCCTCCAGGTCGAAGGAGTACGAGTCCTTCATCAGGAACTCGCGGCCGCGCAGGATGCCGGCGCGGGGGCGGGCCTCGTCGCGGTACTTCGTCTGGATCTGGTAGAGGACGACCGGCAGGTCCTTGTAGGACGTGCACTGGTCCTTGACCAGGAGGGTGAAGATCTCCTCGTGGGTGGGGCCGAGGAGGTAGTCGCCGCCCTTGCGGTCGTTCAGGCGGAACAGCTCGGCGCCGTACTCGGTCCAGCGGTTGGTGGCCTCGTAGGGCTCCTTGGGCAGCAGGGCGGGGAGGGTGACCTCCTGGCCGCCCATCTCGTCCATCTCCTCGCGGACGATGCGCTCGACGTTGGCGAGGACCTTCTTGCCGAGCGGCAGCCAGGACCAGACGCCGGCGGCCGTGCGGCGCACGAAACCGGCGCGGACGAGGAGCTTGTGGCTGAGCACCTCGGCGTCCGCCGGGTCGTCGCGCAGCGTCTTCACCATCAAGCGGGACATGCGCTGGACCTGGACCTTGGCCATGATTGTTTGCTCCTGCTGCGAAAGGGTGATGTGCAGGAGGTTAGCCGGGTGGGCCGGGCGGCCGGAAATCGGTTCAGTGGTTGCGGCGCAGCGGGAGGGGTGCGCCCATCACCGCGTACGGCTTCGGGGCGCTGGGGAAGAGGACCTGGCGGGCCAGGTCGTCGTAGCCGAGGGAGCGGTACAGGCCGCGGGCCGGGCTCTCGAAGTCGATCGCGGAGAGGATCGAGCGGGGCTGGGCGGCGCCGTCGGTGATCGTGGTGATGAGGGTGCGGCCGATGCCGCGGTTCTGGTAGCCGGGGTGGACGTGCAGCTCCGTGATGACGAAGGAGTCGTCGAGCCAGTGGTCGGTGCCGCGGGCGCGCAGGTACGGCTCGACGACCGTGGACCACCAGTGGGTGCGGTCGTTCGGCATGCCGTAGACGAAGCCGACGAGGCGGCCGGTGTCGGTGGTGGCGCCCAGGGAGCGGGCTCCCGGGTAGGTGATGTGCCGCAGCACGATCTGCCGCCGTACCGCGATCTCGTCGTCACTGAGCCCGAAGGCGTACGCCTGGACGGCGAGGGCCTCGTCCACGCGGGTGCGCAGGTCGAGGGGGCCGATGGTGACGGCGTTGTCGTCCATCCGGTTCGGGTGCGGCATGCGGGGAGGGTACCCCGGGGCGCCCGGTCGGCTGTACGGGTGGCCGGGGCCGGGGTCAACGGTTCCCGTGGCGCTGGGCCGTGGGCCGGCCTGGGCCACCGGGGTGTGCGACCGCACTGTGGGGTGCGCGGGACCGGGCTCTCGCCACGGGTGCCGTGGCCGACGACGCATCGACGGTTGCGCGGCACCGGGGGCCGCCTTGCCCACCCTGCCGCCCCAGGCGGCAGATTGCCCAAGGCGGG
Source organism: Streptomyces sp. KL116D (assembly GCF_030766975.1). Lineage (NCBI taxonomy): Bacteria > Bacillati > Actinomycetota > Actinomycetes > Kitasatosporales > Streptomycetaceae > Streptomyces > Streptomyces sp. KL116D. The sequence continues at coordinate 7,138 of NZ_JASERH010000100.1, forward strand.
GGCGGGGCGGGGGTCGGCCGCTGCTGGCGGGGGGCATGCCCGGCGGCAGGCGGCAGGGCGGTGTGGGATGCGCCGCGGTCCCGACGGGGTCGAGGGGGCGGAGTCTCCTCGGTCGGGAGGGGGCGGGCGGCGGGCACGGCGCGTCGTTCAGCGGGTGCCGACCGGCGCGGCGCGTCAGGTCGGTGGCCCCTGCGGGCCCGGCCCCGCCCGACGTTCAGGTCGCCGCGGGCAGTCTCGGGACGCTGGACAGCAGGCGGCGGGTGTACGGGTGGGCGGGGGCGCCCAGGACCTTCGGGGTGGGGCCCGATTCGACGACCCGGCCACGGTCCAGTACGGCGGTGCGTTCGCACAGGGCGGCGACGACCGACAGGTCGTGGGAGACCATCACGATGGTCAGGCCCGCCGTCTCCTTGAGTTCGGCGAGGAGGTCGACGACCTTGACGCGCGTCGTGACGTCGAGCGCCGAGACGGGTTCGTCGGCGAGCAGTACGCGCGGGTCGCACACGGTCGCCCGCGCGATGGCGATGCGCTGGCGCTGGCCGCCGGAGAACTCGTGCGGGTAGCGCTCCCCCGCGTCGGCCGGGAGCCCGACGCGTTCGAGGGCGTCGGCGACCCGCCGGCCGGCGTCGTCGCCGGTCGCGACGCCGAGCGAGCGCAGCGGTTCGGCGACGATCCGCCGCACCCGCTGGCGCGGGTCCAGCGAGGCGTACGGGTCCTGGAAGACGCACTGCACGCTCCGCCGGAACGCCTTCATCTGCGTACGGTCGCGCGGCCGCAGCTCGTCCCCGTCGAAGCGGACGGCGCCGGACGTCGGCCGGGCGAGCCCGAGCAGCATCCGCAGCAGCGTCGTCTTGCCCGCGCCGGACTCGCCGACGAGGGCCAGGCTCTGGCCGGTCCCGACCGCCACCGAGACGTCCGTGACGACGGGGGCGGCGGCGCCCCGGTACGCGTAGGACACGGTGTCCAGTTCCAGTACAGGGCTCGTCATCGCGCACCTCCGAGGTCCAGGTCGAGCGCCGCTTCCAGTTGCCGCGCGCTGTCCACCAGCGCCCGCGTGTACGCCTCGCGCGGCGCCCGTACGACGTCGGTGACGGCGCCGGACTCGACGGCGCGGCCGTCCTTCATGACGAGCACCCGGTCGGTCACCCGGGCCACCACGGCCAGGTCGTGGCTGACGAAGAGCACGGCCATGCCGCGTTCGCGCACCAGCCCGTCGATGAGTTCGAGCATCTCGGCCTGCACCGTGACGTCGAGCGCCGTCGTCGGCTCGTCGGCGACGAGCAGCGCCGGGTCGCAGGCGAGGGCCATGGCGAGGGCGACGCGCTGGCGCTGCCCGCCGGAGATCTCGTGCGGGAAGGCGCGGGCGATACGGCCCGGGTCGGGCAGCCTGACCTGTTCCAGCAGGTCCGCCACCGCCGCCTTGAGGGCCGCGCCCTTCAGGTCCCGCCGTCTGCGCAGCGGTTCGGCGATCTGCCTGCCCACCCGCATCAGCGGGTCGAGGGCCGTCAGCGGCTCCTGGAAGACGACGGCCGCGCTCCGGCCGCGCACGCCCACGAGGGTCTTCTCGCTCGCGCCGACGATCTGGGTGCCGTCGAGCCGTACGCTGCCGGTCACCGTCATCCCGGCGGGCAGCAGGCCGAGCACGGCCAGGGTCGTCAGGGACTTGCCGGAGCCGGATTCGCCGATCAGGCCGAGGCGTTCGCCGGGCGCGATCTCGAAGCCGAGGCCGGACACCAGCTCGCGTCCGGCGCCGGTGCGGACGGTCAGGCCGTCCACGGTGAGCAGTGGTCCGGTCATGCGGCGGCCCTGTCCTTCCGTGCCGTCGGGTCGAGCACGTCGCGCAGGCCGTCCGCGACCAGGTTGACGCCGATCACCAGCAGGACGAGCAGCACGCCGGGGGCGAGCGCGCCCGCGGGTGCCGTCGTGAACGTCGCCTGGGCCTCCTGGAGCATCCGGCCCCACGAGGCGTTCGGCGGCGGGGCGCCGAGGCCGAGGTAGGACAGTCCCGCCTCGGCCAGCACGGCGAGGCCGAACTGGAGCGCCAGGTTCACGGCGAGCGTCGGCCAGATGTTGGGCAGGACGTGGCCGGCCACGATCCGCGGCCAGGTCGTGCCGGACGTGCGGGACGCCGTGATGTAGTCCTGCGCCAGGACGCGCTTGACGAGGATCCGGGTCAGCCGGGCGACGACGGCGCTCTGGGCGAGCCCGATCGCGAGGATCGCGGAGCCGAGCGTGGCCGAGCGCGCGGCGACGATCAGCATGGCGAGCAGCAGCGTCGGGAACGCGATGAGGATGTCGAGCAGCGCGGAGAGCGTGTCGTCGAACCAGCCCTGCGCGAACGCGGCGAGCAGGCCGAGCGTGACGCCGAGCAGGGCCGCCACCGCGACCGAGCCGAGGCCCGCCTGGAGGGCGATCCGGGAGCCGGTCATGAGCTGGGTGAACAGGTCGCGGCCCAGCTTGTCGGTGCCGAGCAGGTGGCCGCCGCCGGGACCGGCGAGCCGGCCGCCGGACGTGTCGTCGCTGTCGTAGGGCAGCCAGAACAGGGAGACGAGGGCGAGCAGCACGACGAGTCCGGCGAACACCGCGCCGGTCCACAGCGTCAGGGAGGAGCGACGCTTCATCGCGCACCTCCGCCCGAGAGCCGCCCGCGCAGTCGCGGGTCGACGAGCCGCTGGACGAGGTCGGCCACGAACCCGATGATCAGCACTCCGAACGTCGACACGAACAGCACGCCCTGGATCACCGGGTAGTCGTGCTGGGCGATCCCGGTGGCGAGCAGGGAGCCGAGCCCCGGCAGCGCGAACACGGACTCGACGACGACGGCGCCGAGCAGGGTGGAGGCCAGTTCGATGCCGAGGATCGAGATGACCGGCACGGACGCGTTGCGCAGGCCGTGCCGCCACATGGCCCGTCCGAACGACGAGCCGAGCGCCCGCGCGGTGCGCAGGTACTCGCTGTCGAGGACGTCGAGCGTCGCCGACCGTACGTAGCGGATGAGGGACGCCGACATCACGAGCGCCACGGTGACCACCGGCAGGACGAGGGCTCTGATCGCCTCGCCGGGGGTGTCCCAGCCGTCCTGCGGGAAGCCGCCCGAGGGCAGCCAGCCGGCGTTCAGCGCGAAGACGGCGATGAGGATCATGCCGAGCCAGAACACCGGGACGGCGATGCCGAGTTGGGAGACGCCGCTGAGCAGCGCCCCGTACCAGGTGCGTCGCTTGTACGCGGCCACGAATCCGGCCGGTACGGCGACGAGGACGGCGAGCACGAACGCGGACAGGGTCAGCGGCACCGTCACGTTCAGGCGCTGCGACACCTCCGGCCCGACCGGCAGCGACGACACGAAGGACGTGCCGAGGTCACCGCTCGCCAGCTGCCCGATCCAGTGGGTGAACTGCTCGGGCAGCGGCTTGTCGGAGCCGATGGAGTGCCGGGCCGCGGCGATCTGCTCCGGCGAGGCGCCCACCGAGGTGAGCGCGTTCGCCGGGTCGCCGGGCAGCATCCTCAGCAGCACGAACAGCACGATGCTCGCGAGGACGAGGGAGACCAGCAGGAACACCAGCCTCCGCAGGAGGTATCTGAGCATGGCCGGGGCGTCAGCTGCTCTTCTTGATGTCGTACGCGAAGAACTGCGAGTTGAGGCCGTTGAGCGGGTAGCCCGACAGCTTCGTGTTCGCGACGACGATCTGCGGATACAGGTAGAGCCAGTCGCTGGCCGCGTCCTCGGCGGTCTTGCGGTTGACCTTCTTCAGGAGGTCGGTCTGCTCCTTGGTGGTGGCGGCCTCCTCGGCCTGCTCGACCCACTGGGTGACCTGCTTGTCGTCGTAGCCCCAGTAGAAGTCGGGGTTGCCGTACCAGACGAGGTCGCGGTCGTTGACGTGCTCCTGGAGCGTGGCCGAGAAGTCGTGGTTCTTGTAGACCTTCGTGTACCACTCGTCGGGCGTGATCGTGTTGATCTTGACGGTGATGCCGACCTTGGCGAGCTGCGACTTGATGAAGGTGGCGGCGGTGGGGTGCGGGTCGTAGTTCGGGGTGTCGAGCGTGAACGCGAACCCCTTCGCGTAGCCCGCTTCCTTCAGCAGCTTCTTGGCCTTGGCGGTGTCGTACGCGTTGACGTCCGTCAGGTCCTCGTACCAGGGGTCGGTGGGCGGCACCATCGACCCGATCTCCTTGCCGTAGCCGCCCCAGACGGATTCGAGGAGCTTCTTGTCGTCGATGGCGGCGGAGACGGCCCGGCGGACCTTGACGTCCGTGAAGGGCTTGGCCTTGTCGTTGAAGGCGAGGAGCAGCTTGGTGGTGGAGTCGCCGTCGTTGACCTTGTAGTTCTGGTTGGACTTGAACTGGTCGAGGGCGTCCGGGGACTGCTCGCTGGTGACGATGTCGACGGCGTTCGTCAGGAGCGCGTTGTTGAGGGCGGTCGCGTCCTTGTAGTAGTGGAAGACGACCTGCTTGTTCTTGGCGGCGGAGCCCCAGTAGCCGGCGAACCGGTCGAGACTGAGGGCGGAGCCGCGGGTCCACTTGTCCAGCTGGTACGGGCCGGTGCCGTCCTCGGTCGTCTTCAGGTTCTTCGCGTCGGCGTTGATGATCCAGACGTACGAGAGGTTGTAGACGAAGGAGATCGACTTCTTCGACAGCGTGACCTTGACGGTCTTCGCGTCGGGGGTGGCGATGTCCTTGATGACCTCGAGGTTGGCCTTGCGCGCGGACTGGGAGTCCTTCGCGAGCACCTTCTCCAGGCTGTACTTGACGTCCTTGCTGCTGAGCGCCTTGCCGCTGTGGAACTTCACCCCGTCGCGGAGGGTGAAGGTGTAGGTGAGGCCGTCGCCGCTGACCTTGTAGTCGTCGGCGAGGAGCTTCTCGACCTTGCCGTCGTCGGTGAGCTTGAAGAGGCCCTCGTAGACGTTGCCGTTGAGGGCCTCGGTGACGCCCTGGCCGCCGCCGCCGGTGTTGTCGAGGTTCTGCGGCTCGTAGAGGGAGCCGACGCCGACGGTGGCGTCCTTGTCGTAGCTGCCGCTGCCGGAGCCGGAGGCCGAGCCGCCGCCACCGCCGCAGGCGGCGAGCGTCACGGCGAGGGCGACGGTGAGCACACCGGCGGACAGGGGCTTCTTGGGGAAGTTCATGAGGGGGCCTTACGTCGTGCGCAGGAGGGTGCGGGGAGACTGATCAGTGGGCGGTGCTGCCGGCGGCGCCACCGCGGAGGACCGGGAGCTTCTCGCCCGCCTCGACGGGCAGGTGGAAGCGGTTCTGCCGCGGCGGCATCGGACAGTTGTACTGATCGGAGAAGCCGCACGGGGGCACGAAGGCCCGGTTGAAGTCGAGGCGTACGCGCCCCTCCCCCGTGTGTTCCACGAAGAGGAAGCGGCCGGCGCCGTACGTGGTGTCGCCGTTCGTCGGGTCACCGAAGACGAGCAGCAGCGTGCCGTCGTCGTCGAACGCGGAGAGCGTGTAGTCGGTGCCGTCGACGGTCAGGGCGATGTCACCGGGGACGACCTTCTCGCGGGTGCCGCCGTTGTCCCGCAGGTGCTCGAAGGAGACCGTGCGGGCGCCCTCGACGGGCGTGTACGTGGCGTCGAGGACCCAGGCCGGGTCGTACGGGAAGACGTCGATGCGCTCGAAGTCCCGGACGGCCTGGGAGTCCGCGTCCCAGAAGCGCAGGCCGTGCTCGGGGGCGCCGGTGATCATGTCGGTGCGTTCGAGGGTGGTGACCGTGACGGTGCCGGGCTGTCCCGCGCGGGCGGCGTCGAGGTCGGGCGTCTCGCCCGGCGGCAGCCAGCGGGTCTCGACGAGGGCGAGGTTGCCGGTGGGAGCGGTGACGGACCGGTGCCGGTCGGCACGCCAGTCCTGCCAGGCGGCTATGCCGGAACCGGAATCAGACATCGTGTGGCACCTACAGTCAGTGAACCTTGAACCAAAGCAGTACCTTTATGGTTCATAAGACTCACTAATGTCAAACCCCGTTAAAGAGATGAGACGGGCACCACACGAAACGGGCGGAGCGTCCTAGAACAGGACGCTCATGAACGCGCCGACTTCCTGGAACCCCACGCGCCGGTACGCGGCGCGGGCCGGGGTGTTGAAGTCGTTGACGTAGAGGCTGACGACGGGGGCGACGTCGGCGAGCGCATAGCGCAGGACGGCCGCCATGCCGGGGGCGGCGAGGCCGCGGCCGCGGTACTCGGGCGCCACCCACACCCCCTGGATCTGGCAGGCGTGCTCGGTCGCGGCGCCGATCTCCGCCTTGAAGACGACCTTGCCGTGCTCGTCGAGGCGGGCGAACGAGCGCCCCGAGCCGACCAGTTCGGCCACCCGCGCCTGGTACAGCAGTCCGCCGTCCCCGGCCATCGGCGAGACGCCGACCTCCTCGGTGAACATCGCCACGCACGCCGGCATGATCGTGTCCATCTCGTCCTTGCGGATCCGGCGCACGTACGGGTCGGGGGCGACGTCGGCGGAGAGCCGGTCGGTGACCATCAGGGGCTGGTGGGCGCGGACCTCGCGGGCCGGGCCCCAGCTCGGTTCGAGCAGCCGCCACAGCTGGGCGGTGGGCTCGGCCGGGCCGACGATGGACGAGCAGCGGCGGCCGGCCCTGCGGGCGCGGTCGGCGAAGCCGCGGACGGCGCGGTCGGTGGCGCAGATCGGGACGAGGTTGGCGCCCGCGTAGCAGAGCGACTGCAGCATGCCGTCCTCGTACCAGCCCCACATCTCGCCGCCGAGCCGCCACGGGTCGAGGCCCGCGAGGCTGACGCGGGCCGTCACGAAGGCATTGGCGACCGGCTCGCGGTCGAGTACGGCGAGCGCTGCGTCGAGGTCACTCGGTTCGAGGACCCGGGTGGTGGTCTGAGTCAACACGTGCGGGGCCTTTTTGGCTGGGCTGCTGATCTCCGCACTGTACCTGCCGGTGCTTTGCGCCGCCCCGCCTCCGGGTCTGCCGTGCTCTGTGGGGTGGGCGGGTGCGGGTCCGGTGGGGGCTGGTCGCGCCCCGCGGCGGAGCCGCCCATGACACAGCCCCGAGCCCCTGAGAGGCACGCCCTCCGGGCGGCATCTCCCCGGCGGGGGAAGGCTGCGCGCAGCGCATGCCTTCAGGGGCGCGGGGAACTACGCGACCGGCCACAACGAGACGCGCGCCCGCCCACCGGGCAGAACCCGGCGGACGAGCGCGCGCGAAACCTGCGGATCAGCCCGCCACGGCCACAGAAGGCTCGCCGGAGGCCACCCCGTCCTTCTCCATCTGCTCGGCGATCTTCATCGCCTCCTCGATCAGCGTCTCCACGATCTTCGACTCGGGCACGGTCTTGATGACCTCGCCCTTGACGAAGATCTGGCCCTTGCCGTTGCCGGACGCGACGCCGAGGTCGGCCTCGCGGGCCTCGCCCGGACCGTTCACGACACAGCCCATGACGGCCACGCGCAGCGGGACCTCCATGCCGTCGAGGCCCGCCGTGACCTCCTCGGCCAGCTTGTACACGTCGACCTGGGCGCGGCCGCAGGACGGGCAGGAGACGATCTCCAGGCGGCGGGGCTTGAGGTTCAGCGACTCCAGGATCTGGTTGCCGACCTTGATCTCCTCGACCGGCGGGGCCGACAGGGAGACGCGGATCGTGTCGCCGATGCCCTCGGAGAGCAGCGCGCCGAAGGCGACGGCCGACTTGATCGTGCCCTGGAAGGCGGGGCCGGCCTCGGTGACGCCGAGGTGGAGGGGGTAGTCGCACTTCTCGGCGAGCAGCCGGTAGGCGTTGACCATGACCACCGGGTCGTTGTGCTTCACCGAGATCTTGATGTCGCGGAAGTCGTGCTCCTCGAAGAGCGACGCCTCCCAGAGGGCCGACTCGACGAGGGCCTCGGGGGTCGCCTTGCCGTACTTCTGGAGCAGCCGGCGGTCCAGGGAGCCCGCGTTCACGCCGATGCGGATCGGGGTGCCGTGGTCCTTCGCCGCCTTGGCGATCTCCTTGACCTTGTCGTCGAACTGCTTGATGTTGCCCGGGTTCACCCGGACCGCGGCGCAGCCCGCCTCGATGGCGGCGAAGACGTACTTCGGCTGGAAGTGGATGTCGGCGATCACCGGGATCTGCGACTTCCTGGCGATGACGGGCAGCGCGTCGGCGTCATCCTGCGTGGGGCACGCCACACGCACGATCTGACAGCCGGACGCGGTCAGCTCGGCGATCTGCTGGAGCGTGGCGCCGATGTCCGAGGTGCGCGTCGTCGTCATCGACTGCACCGAGACCGGGGCGTCACCGCCCACGGCGACCGTGCCGACCTGGATCTGCCGGCTCTTGCGCCGCTCGGCGAGCTTGGTCGGTACGTCCGGCATGCCGAGTGAAATCGCAGTCATCTGCTGTGCAACCCCAAGGTGTGGATCGAGGATCGAGTCCAGAGGCTTCCGAGATTACGTCACCGGCGCGCGCCCCAGCACATCGCGCCCCGCAACTCCACTCAAAGGTGGACGGCCGGACACACAGGGTGTCCGGCCGCCGTGAATGCCGTGCGATCAGGAGATTCTCACCGGGTTAACAACGTCGGCGATCAGTACCAGAATCGTGAAGCAGACGAAGATTCCCGCCACCACGTAGGCGACCGGCATGAGCTTCGCGACGTCGAACGGGCCCGGGTCGGGACGCCGGAAGACGCGCGCCACGTTCCGCCGCAGCGACTCCCACAGGGCGCCGGCGATGTGCCCGCCGTCGAGCGGGAGCAGCGGCAGCATGTTGAACAGGAACAGCGACAGGTTGAAGCCCGCGACCAGCATCAGCGACATCGCCAGCTTCTGGGTGGCGGGGATGTCGAGCGCGGCGATGTCGCCGCCGACCCGGGCCGCGCCGACCACGCCCATCGGGGAGTCCTGCTCGCGCGGGCCGTCGCCGAACGCCGCGTCCCAGAGCGCGGGGATCTTCGCCGGGAGCGCGACGATGGAGTCGACCGCGTCGCCGACCCGGTCGGTCATCCAGGTCACGGAGTCGCCGAAGTCCTGGCGCACCACGCCGGTGGCGGCGGTGAAGCCGAGCCAGCCGGCCGTGGTGTACCCGTCGACGATCTGCCCGCTCGCGTCCTTCTTGGGCACCTGGTTCGTGGCGATCTTCGCGGTGAGGGTCTTCTGCTGACCGTCCCGCTCCACCACGATCGGGACCGTCTTGCCCGCGCTCCTGCGGATCTCGTCGGACAGGGTGTTCCACTTGTCCGTGCCGACCCCGGCGAACGAGACGATCTTGTCCTTGGCCTGCAGGCCCGCGGCCTTCGCCGGGGACTCGTCGTCCGTCTTCTTGCAGGTGTCGCGGTGCTCGCTGGCCTTGATGATGCACGGCGAGATGGAGCTGACCACGTTGGTCTGCTGGGTCACGCCGAAGCCCATCAGGACCGTGAGGAACAGCCCGACCGCCAGGACCAGGTTCATGAACGGTCCGGCGAACATGACGATGACGCGCTTCCACGGCTTGCGCGTGTAGAAGAGCCGGGTCTCGTCGCCGGGCTTGACCTCCTCGAAGGCCGCGGCCCTCGCGTCCTCCACCATCGAGCGGAACGGCGAGGTCGAGCGGGCCTCGATCCTGCCGTCGGCGCCGGGCGGGAACATGCCGATCATCCGGATGTAGCCGCCGAGCGGGATCGCCTTGACGCCGTACTCGGTCTCGCCCTTCTTGCGCGACCAGATGGTCGGGCCGAAGCCGACCATGTACTGCGGGACGCGGATGCCGAAGAGCTTCGCCGTCGACAGGTGGCCCAGCTCGTGCCAGGCGATGGAGACGAGCAGGCCCACCACGAAGACGACTATGCCGAGGATCATCATCAAGGTCGTCATGCACGAGCCTCCGCGGCTGCCTTGTCCGTCAGCGTCAGTTCACGGGCCCGGGCGCGTGCCCAGGTCTCCGCTTCGAGGACGTCCGCGACGGTCAGGGAAGTTCCCGATCCCGGTGTGCCGTGTTCCTCGACGACCCGGGTGACGGTCTCCATGATGCCGTTGAACGGCAGGGCGCCCTTCAGGAAGGCGTCCACGCACTCCTCGTTGGCGGCATTGAACACCGCCGGAGCCGTGCCCGCGAGCTCCCCCACGTGCCGGGCGAGCCCCACCGAAGGAAACGCGTCGTTGTCGAGCGGGAAGAACTCCCAGCTCGACGCCTTCGACCAGTCGAAAGCCGGGGCCGCGTCGGGAATCCGTTCGGGCCAGCCGAGGCCGATGGCGATCGGGCCGCGCATGTCGGGCGGCGTCGCCTGGAGGATGGAGGACCCGTCGACGTACTCGACCATGGAGTGCACGTACGACTGCGGGTGGACGACCACCTCGATGCGGTCGAACGGGATGTCGTAGAGGAGGTGCGCCTCGATGACCTCCAGGCCCTTGTTGACCAGGGTCGCCGAGTTGATGGTGATGACCGGGCCCATCGCCCAGGTGGGGTGCGCGAGGGCGTCCTCGACGGTGACGTCCGCCAGGTCCGCCTTGGTCCGGCCGCGGAACGGGCCGCCGGACGCGGTGACGACGAGCTTGCGGACGTCGGCGCGGGTGCCCGCGGCGAGCGCCTGGAAGAGCGCCGCGTGCTCCGAGTCGACCGGAATGATCTGGCCCGGCTTCGCGATCGCCTTGACGAGCGGGCCGCCGACGATCAGCGACTCCTTGTTGGCCAGGGCGAGCGTGCGGCCCGCGCGCAGGGCGGCGAGCGTGGGCGCCAGGCCGATGGAACCGGTGATGCCGTTGAGCACGGTGTGGCAGTCGCCACGGCCCGCGACCTCGGTGGCGGCGTCCGGCCCCGCGAGGATCTCGGGGAGCGCCTCGCCGGGGCCGTACTGCTCGGCGAGGGCCTCGCGCAGCGCGGGTACGACGTCCTCGCGGGCCACGGCGACGGTCCGGACGCGCAGCCGGTGCGCCTGCTCGGCCAGGAGAGCGACGCGGCCGCCCGCCGCGCTCAGCGCCGTGACCCGGAACCGGGTCGGATTGCGCAGGACGAGGTCGATCGCCTGCGTACCGATGGAACCCGTGCTGCCGAGGACGACGATGTCCCGGGGCGCGGTGTCGGGGGCCGGGTCGAAGACGAGGTGCGGGTCCGCGAGGGGGGATGGGCTGGCAGGACTGGCGGGGCTGTCGGTCATTCCCCCATTCTTGCGTGCGGTCGCCGTGCGGCGGACAGGTGTCCCGCCCGATCGCCTGTTCGCCGTCGGGCGGGTGGCCCGCCTCACGGTGCGAAGTAGTGGTCCTCCGCCAGGTCGGCCAGGAGCGTCGTCCCCGTGGGCCGCCAGTCCAGGAGCGCGCGGGTCCGGTCGCTCGACGCCTGGACGTCGAGCGCGACGAAGGGGGCGATCCAGCCGAAGTGGGCGGGCGCCTGCTCCGCGGTGAGCTCCACGAACGGGACGTCCAGCCCGCGGGCGACGGCCTCGGTGACGGCGCGCAGCGGCACGCCCCGTTCGGCGACGGCGTGCAGCCGGGTGCCCGCCGGGGCCGCGTCGAGGGCCAGGCGGTACAGACGGGCCGCGTCCGAGACGTGCACCGCGGGCCAGGTGTTGGCGCCGTCCCCGATCACCGCCGCGGCGCCCCGCTCCCGGGCGATCTCGATCAGCCGGGGTACGAAGCCGTGGTCGCCGCGGCCGTGCACGGACGCCGCGAGCCGGAGCACCACGGAGCGCACGCCGCGGCCGGCGAGGGCCAGCGTGGCGTCCTCGGTGGCGCCGCGGGAGGCGCCGGACTTCATCGGGTCGTCCTCGGTGCCGAGGCGGCCGGGCGCCAGCTGGAGGGCGGAGGTGACGACGAACGGCTTGTCCGTCCCTTCGAGCGCCGCGCCCATGGACTCGACGACCCGCAGGTCGGCGACGGCCGCGGCGGCGTGGTCGGTGAAGCTGTGGTCGAACGCGAGGTGGAGGACGCCGTCGCTGTCCTTCGCCGCGGCGGCGAGGCCGTCCGGGTCGTCGAGCGAGCCCCGGTACGGCTCCACGCCGGCGGCCGTCAGCGCGGTGACGGCCCGGTCGGACCGGGCCAGGCCGACGACCCGGTGCCCGGCCCCGAGGAGTTCGCGGGCCACGGCCGACCCGACGAATCCGGTGGCCCCTGTGACGAATACACGCATGGTGCGCTCCTGTCGGTGCGGTGTGCTCGATGCGGTCGTTTTCCTGCCTCCATCGTTCGGAGCGGGCCCCGGCGCGTCCAAAGCCTGTTCCGCATCGCGCAATACGGTTCAGGCATCACTCCAGGTCACACATACATTCACCGCTCGCCTCCTGACGAGTGGGCATACGCTGGCCGTATGCCCGAGCCCGCCGCTCCCCCTGCTCTCCCCGCGCTTCCAGCCCCGCCCGACCTCGACCTGCGGCTGGTGCGCTACTTCACCGTGGTCGCGGAGCACGGGCACTTCGGGCGGGCCGCCGACGCCCTGCACACCACGCAGCCGTCCCTGAGCCGGCAGATCCGGCGCCTTGAACAGCAGTTGGGGGCGCGGCTGCTCGACCGGACGCCGCAGGGCAGCCGGCTGACCGGGGCCGGGGAGGTCTTCCTGCCCCGCGCGAAGGCGCTGCTGCGGTCCGCCGCGCAGGCCGCGGCGCAGACCAGGGCGGCCGCCGAACCGAGCCGCCTCACGGTCGGGTTCATCACGGGGGCCATCGTGACCCCGGTGGTGCGCGAGCTGCGCCGGCGCCATCCCGACGCCGACGTACAGGCGGTGCACCTGGCGTGGAACGAGACGCGGGCCGCGCTGCTCGACCATCGCGTGGACGTGGCGGTGGCCCGACTGCCGTTCCCCACCGACGGGTTGGACGTGGCGGTGCTCTACGACGAACCGCGGGTGCTGCTCGTCCCGGCCGGGCACCGGCTCGCGGGCCGGGAGTCCGTCACCGTCGACGACATCGCGGGCGAGCCGCTGCCGCGGATGGCGGGCAACCCGGAGTGGGACGCGTTCTGGCGCATCGATCCGCGGCCCGACGGGTCGCGGGCACCGGACGGGCCGGTCATCGACGTGATCGAGGACAAGCTCGAACTCGTCGCGGACGGGCGGGCGCTGGCGATCGCGGCGGTGGGGGCGCTGTCCCACACCATGCGGCCCGACGTCGTCCCCGTCCCGCTGGCGGGCGTCGAACCGAGCCATGTCGTGCTGGCGTCCCGGGCGGGCGACCGGGGGCGCCTCGTGGCGGACTTCCGGAGCTGCGCCCGGGCCCGGCTGACCGGGCCCGGGCGGTAGCCGGGGTCAGCGGATGGGGCGGTGCACGTTCTCCCGCTTCGAGGGTCCTGGGGACGCGTCGGCGATCCAGGGGCCTTCGCCGCTCGGGTCGACGACGCCCTGCTCCAGCCAGGTGTAGGCGCCGCCGAGCACGCCCTTGACGACCTTGTGGTCGACGTCGTCCGTGTTCGTCCACAGCCGGTCGAAGAGTTCGTCGGCGCGGATCCTGGCCTGGCGGCAGAAGACGTCGGCGAGCTGGTAGGCCTCGCGGCCGTGGTCCTCGGTGGTGCGCAGGAGTTCGGCGCGCACGCAGGCCGCGCTCATCGCGAACAGTTCGGCGCCGATGTCGACGATGCGGCCGAGGAAGCCCTGCTTGGTCTCCATCCGGCCCTGCCAGCGGGACATGGCGTAGAAGGTGGAGCGGGCGAGTTTGCGCGCCGACCGCTCCACGTAGCGCAGGTGCGGGGACAGGTCGCGGTGGCCTTCCGGGTGGAACTCGGCGTAGGAGCGCGGGAGTTGGCCGGGGCCCGCGACCAGCTTCGGCAGCCAGCGCGCGTAGAAGCCGCCCGCTTTGGCGCCCGCCTTCGCCTTGTCCGTCAGGGACTTGTCGGGGTCGATCAGGTCGCCCGCCACGGACAGGTGGGCGTCGACGGCCTCGCGGGCGATCAGCAGGTGCATGATCTCCGTCGAGCCCTCGAAGATCCGGTTGATGCGCAGGTCGCGCAGGACCTGCTCGGCGGGGACGGCGCGCTCGCCGCGGGCGGCCAGCGACTCGGCCGTCTCGAAGCCGCGGCCGCCGCGGATCTGGACGAGTTCGTCGGCCATCAGACAGCCCATCTCGGAGCCGTAGAGCTTGGCGAGGGCGGCCTCGATGCGGATGTCGTTGCGGTCCTCGTCCGCCATCTGGCTGGACAGGTCGACGACCGCCTCCAGGGCGAACGTGGTCGCCGCGATGAAGGAGATCTTCGCGCCGACCGCCTCGTGGAACGCGACCGGCTTGCCCCACTGCTCGCGCTCCGCCGACCACTCGCGGGCGATCTTCAGAGACCACTTGCCCGCGCCCACGCACATGGCGGGCAGCGAGAGGCGGCCGGTGTTCAGCGTGGTGAGCGCGATCTTGAGGCCGGCGCCCTCGGGTCCGATGCGGTTCGCGGCGGGGACCCGGACCTGGTGGAAGCGGGTGACGCCGTTCTCCAGGCCGCGCAGGCCCATGAAGGCGTTGCGGTTCTCGACGGTGATGCCCTCGGCGGCCGCCTCCACCACGAACGCGGTGATGCCGCCCCTGTGGCCCTCGGACCTCGGGACCCGCGCCATGACGACGAGGAGGTCGGCGACCACGCCGTTCGTCGTCCACAGCTTCACGCCGTCCAGGACGTAGTCGTCGCCGTCGGGCACGGCGGTGGTGGCCAGGCGCGCCGGGTCGGAGCCGACGTCGGGTTCGGTCAGCAGGAACGCGCTGATGTCGGTACGGGCGCAGCGCGGCAGGAACTCGTCCCGCTGCTCCTGCGTGCCGAACAGCTTCAACGGCTGCGGTACGCCGATCGACTGATGCGCCGACAGGAGCGCGCCGAGGGCCGGGCTCGCCGAACCGACCAGCGCGAGCGACTTGTTGTAGTAGACCTGCGTCAGGCCCAGGCCGCCGTACTTCGTATCGATCTTCATGCCGAGCGCGCCGAGCTCCTTGAGCCCGTTGATCGTCTCGTCGGGGATGCGTGCCTCGCGCTCGATGCGGGCCGAGTCGATCTCCGTCTCGCAGAAGTCGCGCAGTTTCGCCAGGAACTCCTCGCCGCGCTGCGCGTCCTCGTCGGCGGGCAGCGGGTGCGGGTGGATCAGATCGATCCGGAACCGGCCCAGGAAGAGTTCCTTGGCGAAGCTGGGCTTGCGCCAGTCCTGCTCTCGGGCGGCCTCGGCGACCTGCCTGGCCTCCCGTTCGGAGACCTTCGCCTGGTGCTGTGGTGCGGGGGATGGTGCGGACATGAGGTTCACCTCGCCGCGCGTCGGGTCCACCGGCCCGGCTCATTACCGACCGGTGCTACTCGATCGTATGTACCCGATAACGGGCATGTCGACCAGCCCTCGTGCGCGGACCCGCGCCGGATCCGGTCCGCGTACGAGAACGGCCTGAGCCCCCGCACAGTGGGCTCAGGCCGTCGTTTCGGACCGGCGCGCGGGACGGGCCGCGCGCCGGTGTGCGGGGATCCGTCAGAGGGCGAGGCCCGTCAGGACGAGGACCCGCTCGTAGGTGTAGTCGTCCATCGCGTACCGCACGCCCTCACGGCCGACGCCGGACTGCTTGGCGCCGCCGTACGGCATCTGGTCGGCGCGGTAGGACGGCACGTCGCCGACCACGACGCCGCCGACCTCGAGGGCGCGGTGGGCACGGAAGGCGGTCTGCAGGTCGTGCGTGAACACGCCCGCCTGGAGGCCGTACTTGGAGTCGTTGACGGCGGCGAACGCCTCGGCCTCGCCGTCCACCTTCTTCACGGTGAGGACGGGGCCGAACACCTCCTCGCAGGAGATGGTGACGTCGGCCGGCACGTCGGCGAGGACGGTCGGCGCGTAGGTGGCGCCGTCCCGCTTGCCGCCCGCGAGGAGCGTGGCGCCGGCGTCGACGGCCTCGGTCACCCACGCCTCGACGCGCTTGGCGGCGTCCTCGCTGACCAGCGGGCCGACGTCGGTGGCGTCGTCGGCCGGGTCACCGGTGACCTGCGCCTCGACGGCGGCGACGACCTTCGGCAGCAGCCGGTCGTAGACGGCGGCGTCGGCGATGACGCGCTGCACCGAGATGCAGGACTGGCCGCCCTGGTAGTTGGAGAAGGTGGCGATGCGGGTCGCCGCCCAGTCGAGGTCCTTGTCGGAGGCGTAGTCGGCGAGGACGACCGCCGCGCCGTTGCCGCCGAGCTCCAGGGTGCAGTGCTTGCGCGGGACGCTGTCCATGATCGCGTAGCCGACCGGGCCCGAACCGGTGAAGGAGATGACCGGGAGGCGCTCGTCCTGGACGAGGGCGGGCATCCGGTCGTTCGGCACGGTGAGGACGGACCACGAGCCGGCCGGGAGGTCGGTCTCGGCGAGCAGCTCGCCCAGGATCAGGGAGGAGATCGGGGTCGCCGGGGCCGGCTTGAGGATGATCGGGGCGCCGACGGCGATGGCCGGGGCGACCTTGTGGGCGCTCAGGTTCAGCGGGAAGTTGAACGGCGCGATGCCGAGGACGACGCCCTTGGGGATGCGGCGGGTGAGCGCGAGACGGCCCTGGCCGCCGGCGTCGGTGTCGAGGCGCTGGGCGTCACCGCTGTTCCAGCGGCGGGCCTCCTCGGCGGCGAACCGGAACACGGAGACCGCGCGGCCGACCTCGCCGCGGGCCCACTTGATCGGCTTGCCGTTCTCGGCGGAGATCAGCTGGGCGATCTCCTCGGTGCGCTCGGTGAGGCGGTCGGCGACG
The DNA here is from genome assembly GCF_030766975.1 of Streptomyces sp. KL116D. Taxonomy (NCBI): domain Bacteria; kingdom Bacillati; phylum Actinomycetota; class Actinomycetes; order Kitasatosporales; family Streptomycetaceae; genus Streptomyces; species Streptomyces sp. KL116D. Next base: position 23,701 of record NZ_JASERH010000100.1, read on the forward strand.
TGGTTCAGCGCCTTGGCCCGTACGTGGGCCGGGGTCGCGGCGAACTCGTCGACCACGGCGTGGGCGGCGGCGACGGCCTCCTCGACCTGGGCCTCGGTCGGGACGGCGACGGTGCCGACGAGTCGGCCGTCGTAGGAGTTGTGGACGTCGAACGTCTCGTCCCCGGTGGCCTGGCGGCCGGCGAGCCAGAAAGCGTGGGTGGCGGTCATGTCGGTCTACCGGCCTCTCCGTGTACGTGGGCTTCTACGAGGACCACGGTAGGGCTCCGCCGGGTGGGGGCGGTTTGGCCGGGGTGGAGTGATTCCCCGCTCCCGCTTCGACGCTATGGCGTACGCGCGGCGCGCCGGTGGGGCTTCTCGCGCCCCCAGGTACTGCCGGGCGGAGCTCTCGTCGTGTTCTGCGGCCCGGTGGGGCTTCTCGCGCAGTTCCCCGCGCCCCTGGAAGGCATGCGCTGCGCGCAGCCTTCCCCCGCCGGGGAGATGCCGCACCGCAGGTGCGCATCTCAGGGGCGCGGGGAACTGCGCGACCAGCCACGACGAGACCCGCAGTCGCGCCTTCCCCCGGCGGGGAGATGCCGCACCGCAGGTGCGCATCTCAGGGGCGCGGGGAACTGCGCGAGCAACCACGACGAGGCCCGCGGTCGCCCACCACAGAACAACCCGGTCCCCCGCCGGTAAGGCGTTACGCGCCAGTTGCCTTGAGGGCCAGCCACAGTTCCATCCGGACGTCCGGGTCGTCCAGGGAGCGGCCCAGGATCTCCTCGACCCTGCGCATCCGGTACCGCAACGTGTGCCGGTGCACGCCCAGATCCGCGGCAGCGGCGTCCCACTGCCCGTGCCGCGACAACCACGCCCGCAGCGAAGCGACCAGGTCACCCCGCCCCGTGGCGTCGTGATCGCGCAGCGCCCGCAGCAACCCGTCCGCGAAGGCCCGCACCGCGTCGTCGCCGAGCAGCGGCAGCACGGACCCCGCCGCCACGTCCTCGTGCTCGACGAGGATCCGCCCCCGCCGCCGGGCCACCGACAGCGCCTGCTCGGCCTGCTTGAAGGCGCTCGCCGCGGCGATGGGCCCGGCCGGCGCCGAGAAGCCGATGACGAGTTCGTCGCCGGCCACCGCGGACCCGGCGGAGCCGTCCGCCCGGGTCGACTCCAGCGCCTCCGCGTACTGCCCGCACGCGTCGACGGCCGCACCCCCGTCGACGACGAGCAGCACGACCCGCTCCCCGTCGGGCACGACGAGCACGGCCTCGCCCGCGCGGGCCGCGGCGGACTCGACGACGTCCACGAGGACGGACACCGGGTCGCTGCCCGGCCCCGCCCCGGTCACCACTTCGGCGAGCAGCAGCGCGGTCCCGGCCGACGACGCCCCGCCCTGCACCGCGACCCCGCTCGGCGGCGGTGCCACGGCCTCCGCGAGGACCATCCGGAACGGCGCGTCGAGCAGCGCCCCGTACAGGTCGCCGGCCACGGCCCGCGCGTGGTCGGGCTCGCCGGCCAGCAGCATCCGCAGCACCGCGGCGCCGATCCGCTGCTCGGCGGCGTACAGCGCCCGGGACCGCTCGGTGGTCAGGGTGAGCAGGGCGATCGCGGAGTGCAGGGCGTACCGCTCGGCGGTGCCGAGGGCCGCGGCCGTGCCGACGGCGAGGGCCGCGCGGGGGCGGCGCCCGGTGCCGATGGAGTGCAGTTCGACCCGGTCGTCCGCGCCGCCGGCCACCACGGAGCTCGCGGGCGCGGGCCGTTCCCGCAGTCGTTCGACGTCGGGGGTCAGCCGGGCGGCGCGGCGGCCCGCCCACTCCGGCGCGGTCGCGACGACCGCTCCGGACGCGTCGTAGAGCGCGGCCCACCCGTCGACCTGTCCGGCGAGGACGGAGAGGAGTCCTTCGGGTCCTTCGCTGAGGGCCTGCTTGGTCAGCTCGCGCTGCGCCGCGAACCCCGACGTCACGGCCCGGTACTGGTCGGCCGCGATGGCGGCGGACACCGCCTTGCTGATCGCGATGAAGGGGGTGCGGGGAGGTACTTCGAGGAGCGGGAGGCCCTCGTCCTGCGCGGCCTGCACCAGGGCGTCCGGCACGGCGTCGTAGTTGACGCCGACCGCGAAGCCGAGGCCGACGACGCCCGCGCCGACCAGCCGCTTCACGTACCGGCGCATCGCGTCGGGGTCGTCGGCGTCCAGTTTCAGGGCGGTGATGAGGAGGAGCTCGCCGCCTTCCATGTAGGGGACGGGGTCGGCGAGCTCGCTCACATGGGCCCAGCGGACAGGGGTGTCCAGCCGTTCCTCGCCCGCACGCACGGTGAGCTTGAGCGCCGAGTGGTGGACGAGCGAGGCGAGCGTGGGCGGCATGGGGCCTTCAGGTGTGCTGGGGGTACAGGCGGGACCGGTGGGGCGGTCGGAACGAGCGGGACTTGTGAAGCTTTTGGCCGCTCCGTATGAACGCCCCGTGCCGATTCTGCCTCACCGTACGTACCCCTGGGTCCCGGCCCCACGATCCTCAGCTGTTCTTCAGGCCCCGCTCAGGCCCGCAGGTCCACCAGAAGCGGAGGCGCGTGTTCCCCCCGCACGGTCGTCAGGGAGAGCACGGCGTGGCCCGGCGGGACAGCGTGTGCCAGGTCGGACGCGGACCAGCGCTCGCGCTCGACCTGGCGGACGGTGACCGCGCGGGCGGTCGGGGCGCGCCCGGTGATCACCCGGCGCACGGCGTGCAGCGCCTTGCCCGCGGGGGTCTCGGCGATGATCTGGCGGTCGGTGACGTCGCGGGCCTCGGTCCACTCCTTGCCCCACACCTCGGCGAAGTCCTGGCCGTCCCACGGGGTGAGCCCGGACAGCGCCATCCGGCAGCCGACGGCGCCGAGCAGCGGGGAGCGCAGCGGCCGGGGCACGTCGTCGAGGGTGCGCAGGGTCAGCACGGCGCCCGCGTTCGCCGAGCGCAGCCGCTGGATGCCGCGCACGGACTGCGGGGTGACCACCCCGGTCGCGTCGTCGAGCACCAGACAGGCGAAGAGCGAGCGGTCCTCGCGCGTGACCACGCTCGTCATGAACTGGGCGAGCACCAGTCTGGCCAGGATCCGGGAGGCGTCCGCGTGCCCGCGCTCCGGCAGGTCGATCCGGACGCGGACGGGGTGGTCGAGGGCGCGGAGGGAGAACGGGCGGGTGCTGCCCGACGTGTCGAAGAACGAGGCGAAGGCGGGGCGGTCGAGCAGCGCGATCCGGTCGGCGAGCACCGCTCCGACGTCGCCGGGGTGCGCCAGCTGCCGCTCGCGCGCGTCGAGTTCGCGCAGCATCGCCTCGTGGCCCGCCTCGGTGAGCGACTTGCGCAGTGCGCCGAGCGCGACCGGTGAGCCGTCGAGCAGCTGCCGCAGTTCGGGGACGGAGGGGAAGCGTCCGTGGACGGCGGCGTAGGGGCCGAGGAGCTGGGCGAGGACGGTCGTGGAGCGCCGGCTGTCGCCGCTCGGGTGCGGGTCGGCGAGGTCGCCGACGAGGGCCTCGGCGAGCACGGCGGCGGCCTCGTCCGGGTCCTGGCTGCCGCCGTAGAGGTCGAGGTCGTAGACGGAGTCGGGCGCCCCGATCCGGACGACGACGTCGTAGGTGTCCGGCGAGCCGAGCCCGGCGCCGGCCGCGCCGACGACGACCACGGCGGCCCGCCCGGCGAGGGCGCCCAGGCAGAGCGACTCGGCGAGCGGCCACACGACGCTGCCGGTCTTGCCCGCGCCGGGCGGCCCCACGGCGAGCAGGGAGGTGCCGAGCAGATCGGGGCCGATGCCGAGGCCGACGCCCCGGTACGCGTACGGGTTGCGCTCGTCGTCGGCGGCCGCGCCGATCCTGACCTGCGCGGTCGCGAGGTCGTGGCGGGCGGAGCGGGCGGGCAGGTCGCGCGTTCCCGAGGGGTGCGGGCAGGCGGCGGCGCCGTCCTTGACGACGGCGGCGGTGAAGGCGCCCAGGCTGTGCCGGCCGCGCTTCACGCCCTGCCAGGCGCGGGCGATCCGGGCGTGGTCGACGTCCCGCATCAGCCCGCCGCGCGCGTCGGCGCCGAGCCGCTCGGCGGCCTCGGCGGCCCCGGCCTCCCGGAGCTGCGGCCACTGCACGGGGTCCTTCTCCGGGGCGACGGGCCGTGCGGCCTGCACCGGTGCCGCGGCGACCCGCCAGGCCGGGTAGCCGAAGCGCCGCCAGAGCTCGCCCCAGCGGCCGAGGCGGCCGACGCCGACCATGATCCCGACGGCGAACACGGCGTAGTACAGGTACACGACGACGACGGAGGCGATCGAGTGCGGCGACGCCCAGGAGTCCGGGACCATCGCGTACAGCGGCAGCAGCCACCAGCCGCCCAGGTAGCCGTTCCACAGCAGCGACCAGACGAGCCAGCCCACCAGGAACGCGATGAGCGCGCCGCTGACCAGCTGCCGGGTCGGTGTCCGCTCCGGCGCCACGTCCGGCCGGGGCAGGTGCCCGAACCGCCAGACGCCGGGTGCGGCCGAGGGCCGGGGGGTCCGCAGCCAGGTCAGGAACTCCGCGTTGCCGCCGGGCGCGGCCCCCGGCGCGTGGGCGGGCCGGGGCGGGGGTGTGACGGGGCGGGCCGGGTGCGGCACTGCCGCGCCGCGCGATCCCACGCTCCCCGAGGAAACGTCCCGTTCCTCGGCGGAGCCGCTCGTGCCCTCGGTCTCCATGGCCCTTGCCCCCTGCTCAGCGGTCGATCCGGCCTCAATCTAGTGCCCGTACCAAGGGAGTTCACCGATTACGCGCCCCGCTGGCCCGTACGGGGCGTCGTACCCATGTGTCCAACTCGGACAACATGCCACCACAATCCCACCCCGATGGAGCATGACCGCCCCGCCGCGGCGCACCTAACCTGCGAGGAAACCCCCGTACATCCCGGCGAAACCGGACGACGACCAGCCCGGCCCAGCCGCCCCACCTGAACCAGGAGCCCCGCATGAGCGACATCCCGCAGGAGCGCCGCGTCGTCACCGCCATCCCCGGCCCGAAGTCGCAGGAGCTGCAGCAGCGCCGCCTCGCCGCCGTCGCCGCGGGCGTGGGCTCCACGCTGCCGGTGTTCACCGCCCGGGTGGACCGCGGCATCATCGAGGACGTCGACGGCAACCGTCTGATCGACTTCGGCTCCGGCATCGCCGTGACGTCGGTCGGCGCGTCCGCCGAGGCCGTGGTCCGCCGCGCCTCCGCCCAGCTCCAGGAGTTCACCCACACCTGCTTCATGGTGACGCCGTACGAGGGGTACGTGGAGGTCGCCGAGGCGCTGGCCGAGCTGACGCCGGGCGACCACGCGAAGAAGTCGGCCCTGTTCAACTCCGGCGCCGAGGCCGTCGAGAACGCCGTCAAGATCGCCCGCGCCTACACCAAGCGCCAGGCCGTCATCGTCTTCGACCACGGCTACCACGGCCGTACGAACCTGACGATGGCGCTGACCAGCAAGAACATGCCGTACAAGCAGGGCTTCGGCCCGTTCGCGCCCGAGGTCTACCGGGTCCCGGTCGCCTACGGCTACCGCTGGCCGACCGGCGCCGAGAACGCCGGTCCGGAGGCCGCCGCCCAGGCGATCGACCAGATCACCAAGCAGGTCGGCGCGGACAACGTCGCCGCGATCATCATCGAGCCGGTGCTCGGCGAGGGCGGCTTCATCGAGCCGGCCAAGGGCTTCCTCCCGGCGATCCGCCAGTTCGCCGCCGACAACGGCATCGTGTTCGTCGCGGACGAGATCCAGTCCGGCTTCTGCCGCACCGGCCAGTGGTTCGCGTGCGAGGACGAGGGCATCGTCCCGGACCTGATCACGACCGCCAAGGGCATCGCGGGCGGTCTCCCGCTCGCCGCCGTGACCGGCAAGGCCGAGATCATGGACGCCGCGCACGCGGGCGGCCTCGGCGGCACCTACGGCGGCAACCCGGTGGCCTGCGCCGGTGCGCTCGGCGCCATCGAGACGATGAAGGAGCTCGACCTCAACGCCAAGGCGAAGGAGATCGAGTCGACGATGAAGGCCCGCCTGACGGCGATGCAGGAGAAGTTCCCGGCCATCGGCGAGATCCGCGGCCGTGGCGCGATGATCGCCATCGAGCTGGTCACGGACCCCGCCACCAAGGAGCCGGACCCGGCGGCGGCCGCCGCGCTCGCCAAGGCCTGCCACGCCGAGGGCCTGCTCGTCCTCACCTGTGGCACCTACGGCAACGTGCTGCGCTTCCTGCCTCCGCTGGTCATCGGTCAGGACCTGCTCAACGAGGGTCTCGACATCATCGAGAACGCCTTCGCGGCGCTCTGAGCACTGCTTTCACACGGCCCGATCCGCGGCGGCCGAACCGGTGACCATTCCGTGACCTGCGGTAACGGTCGGGCCGTGTGAAGAACGTGTGCGGGCCCCATGGCAGCTTGGCCAACCGGCTGTCGCGCCCGGGACCCCTGACGTACGGTTTCTGCAGATGAGAGAAACACCTCGCCCACGGGGGACTGTGGGCGACACCGGGTCGGAGCCTCCCCAGCCCCGCCCTGGTCGTGCCCTCGCGCACACACCCGGAGCTTCCGGCTCCGGAACTCCTCACCGATCGGACGGTCGCCCGCCCCAAACCCCCCGGGGCGTGCGGTTCGCCGGTCAGTTCGGCCGGCTCGGAACTACCCCCCCTGTTCCGGGCCGGCCGACCATTTTTCCCACGCTGCTCACCCTGGTGGCCGCACTCCTCTTCGCGGCCCTGACGTGGCAGGTGGCAACGGACGGCCCGCTCCTGTCTCCCGACGAACGCCTCGGCGACGCGATCCGGACGAGCGCGATCCCGTCGGGCCCGGCGGAGTTCTTCGCCGACCTCGGCAACCTGTCTGTGGCCCTGCCGGTCCTCGCCGTGGTCCTCGCCGGTGTCACCTGGCTGACCCGCGCCTGGCGCCCGGCCGTCGCCGCGCTCGTGACCATGGCCCTGGTCCCCGCCCTGGTCGCCCCGCTCCAGTCGGCGATCGCCCGCCCCGGCCCGCCGCCGATGGCCCCGGGGACGGGCTTCTACCCGTCGGGCCACGCGGCAACGGCGGCGGTCGCGTACGGCCTGTGCGTCCTGCTGCTGGGCGGCGTCCTGCGCTCACGCGCGACGGCCTACGGCTGCGTCCTGCTGAACGCGGCCGTAGGCCTGGGTCTCGTGCGGCAGGGCTACCACTGGCCGGTGGACGTCATCGGCAGCTGGTGCCTGTCGGTGGTGCTGCTCTGCGCGACGGCGTACGTGCTGAGCCGGTGGGTCAGCCGAAGTACGCGTCGAAGTTCTTCTGGAACTCCCAGTTGTTGAAGCGGTCCCAGTTCACCGACCACGTCATCAGGCCGCGCAGCCCGGGCCAGGTGCCGTGGGTGGTGTACGAGCCGCAGTTGGTCTTCTTGGTGAGGCAGTCCAGGGCCTTGTTCACCTCGGCGGGCGCCACGTAGCCGTTGCCCGCGTTCGTCGAGGCGGGCATGCCGATGGCGATCTGGTCGGGGCGCAGCGGCGGGAAGACGTTGTTGGCGTCGCCCGCGACCGGGAAGCCGGTGAGCAGCATGTCGGTCATCGCGATGTGGAAGTCGGCGCCGCCCATGGAGTGGTACTGGTTGTCGAGGCCCATGATCGGGCCGGAGTTGTAGTCCTGGACGTGGAGCAGGGTGAGGTCGTCGCGCAGGGCGTGGATGACCGGGAGGTAGGCGCCGCAGCGCGGGTCCTGGCCGCCCCATTTGCCGGTGCCGTAGAACTGGTAGCCGTTCTGCACGAAGAAGGTCTCGGGCGCCATCGAGAGCACGAACGTGTCGCCGTACTTGGCCTTCAGGGTCTTCAGGGCCGAGATCAGGTTCACGATCACGGGGGTCTTCGGGTTCTTGAAGTCCGTGTCGTCGGTGTTCAGGGAGAGGGAGTGGCCCTCGAAGTCGACGTCGAGGCCGTCGAGCCCGTAGGTGTCGATGATCTTGGAGACCGAGGAGACGAAGGTGTCCCGGGCGGCCGTGGTGGTCAGCTGGACCTGGCCGTTCTGGCCGCCGATCGAGATCAGGACCTTCTTGCCCGCCGCCTGCTTGGCCTTGATCGCGGCCTTGAAGTCGGCGTCCGACTCGACGCCGGGGCATTCGGCGGCCGGACAGCGGTTGAAGCGGATGTCGCCGGAGGTCGTCGACGTGGGTTCGCCGAAGGCCAGGTCGATGACGTCCCAGCTGTCGGGGACGTCGGCGAGGCGGGTGTAGCCGGCGCCGTTGGCGAAGCTCGCGTGGAGGTAGCCGACCAGGGCGTGGGTGGGCAGGTCTCCGCCGGTGCCGCCGCCCGGGGTGCCCTCGGTCGTCATGGCCGTCACCGGGGACGACTTCGGGGACTCGCCGGCGTCGTTGACCGCGGCGACCTGGAAGCTGTACGCCGTCGCGGGGGTGAGGCCGGTGAGCGTGGCCGACGTGCCGGTCACCGTGCGGGACTTGGTGCCGTTGGCGTAGATGGCGTAGCTCGTCGCGCCGGCGACCGGGGTCCAGGACAGGGGGACGGTGGTGGCGGTGGGCGTGCCCGCGGTGAGGCCCGTGGGGGCGGTCGGCGGCGCCGGGGTCTCGCCGCCGGGCCCGACGAGGGTGATGTCGTCGGCGGTGTAGGCCGGGGTGCCGTACCAGCCGTGCGTGTAGATCGTGACCTTGGTGGTGGCCGGGCCGGTGCGGAACGTCGTCGTCAACTGCTGCCAGTCCGGGGCCGACTGGGTCCACGTCGACACGTCCGTGGTGCCGGTGCCGCTCGCGCCGAGGTAGACGTAGCTGCCGCGGACCTGGCCCGTCAGGGTGTAGGCGGAGTCCGGTTTCACGGTGACCGTCTGGGAGCACTGGGCGTTGTCGGCGGCCGTCGGGGTCGCCTGGAGCGCCGACGTACCGCTGTGCACCGGTGAGGTGACGGTCTTTCCGGTGCCCGCCGTGCAGGTCCAGCCGTCCAGGCCCGACTCGAAGCCGCCGTTGCGGGCCAGGTCGGTGTCGGCCGCGCGGGCGGGGGTGGGCGCGGACAGGACGGTGAGGCCGGTCGCGGCGAGCGCGGCGGCCGTGAGGGTGGTGAGGAGTCTGCCGGGTCTGGATCGGGTCATGGGGGTCTCCGGGCGTGGCGGGGAAGGGGCACGGTGGAGCGCGCCCAACTTGGTCCAGACCAATTGAGTTGTCAAGGGTTCGCGCCGTCTCCTTCCCGTCGCCCGCGGCGCCCTACTCCCCCGCCTCCCTGGCCAGTTGGGCCGCCGCCTCGTGCATCGCGAGTTCCAGGACGCCGGGGTCGGTGAGCGTGCCGGAGCCGTCCGGCGGCACCAGCCAGCGCACGCCGCCCGTCGCGCGGCCCGGGTACGGCACCACGATCCAGGTGCCGCGCCCCGCGCCCCGCACACCGGTGCCGAGCCAGCGGGCCGCCGTGCCCGCGGGCACGAAGAAGCCCATCCTGGCCTCGCCGAAGTCCGCGAGGACCGGTCCCGGCCGGTCGATGACGCGGGTCAGGACGTCGAGCGTGGGGTAGCCGAGATCTCCCGGCAGGATCAGCACGTCCCACTGGCGTCCCGCGGGCAGCAGCGCCACCCCGTGCGGATTGCGCTCCCACTCCCAGCGGCACGCCTCCGGATCCGGCGCCACCGACACCAGCCACTCGACCGCCGATTTGGCCCCCGAGCCAGTCATGGCGGGACCTCCCTCTTCCTCGCTCCGACAGCGTTGGTCACGAGCGAGAGGGCCAGGAGGTCCCGGCATTACGCGAGTTCGGGTTACTTCTTGGTAGTGGACCGGGTCACGCCGCGCCACCAGGGCGTACGCCGGTCGATCAAGCCCGGCGTGACGGGCGGGCTCAGCTGTCGAAGCCGAGGCCCACGGTGTCCATCGCCTTCAGCCACAGGTTGCGCCGGCCGCCGTTGTCGTCGGCGCGGGCCAGCGACCACTTGGTGAGGGCGATGCCGGTGTACGCGAACGGCTCGGGCGGGAACGGCAGCGGCTTCGTGCGCACCATCTCCAGCTCCGTGCGCTCCGTGCGCTCGCCCGACAGCAGGTCGAGCATCACGTCCGCGCCGAACCGGGTCGCGCCGACACCCAGGCCCGTGTACCCGGCGGCGTAGGCGACGCGGCCGCCGTGGGCCGTGCCGAAGAACGCCGAGAAGCGCGAGCAGGTGTCGATGGCGCCGCCCCACGCGTGCGAGAAGCGCAGGCCCTCCAACTGCGGGAAGCAGGTGAAGAAGTGGCCGGCGAGCTTCGCGTACGTCTCCGGGCGGTGGTCGTACTCGGCCCGGACCCGACCGCCGTACGGATAGATCGCGTCGTAGCCGCCCCACAGGATCCGGTTGTCCGCGGACAGCCGGAAGTAGTGGAACTGGTTGGCCGAGTCGCCCAGGCCCTGGCGGTTCTTCCAGCCGATGGAGGCGAGCTGGTCGGCGGTCAGCGGCTCCGTCATCAGCGCGTAGTCGTAGACCGGCACCGTGTAGGAGCGGGTCCGCTTGACCAGCGACGGGAAGACGTTCGTGCCGAGCGCCGCGTGCCGGGCGAAGACCCGGCCGTACGGGGTGCGGACCGCCACCCCGCCGCCGTTCGAGGCGAGTCGGGTCGCGGGCGTGTTCTCGTAGATGCGCACGCCCAGGCCGAGGCAGGCCTGCTTGAGGCCCCAGGCGAGCTTCGCCGGGTGGAGCATGGCGACGCCGTCGCGGTCGTACAGGGCGCCGAGGAAGGTGGGCGACGCGACCTGCTCGCGGGTCTGCCCGGCGTCCAGCAGCTCCAGGCCGTCCGCGAGCCCCGCCTCGGTCAACTCCTGGTGGAATTCGCGGAGTTCGGCGGCCTGGTGGGGCTGGGTCGCGACGTCCAGTTCGCCGGTGCGCTCGAAGTCGCAGTCGATGGCGTAGCGGGCGACCGCCGCCTCGATGGCGTCGAGGTTCTCGGCGCCCAGCTCCTCAAGGCGTTTGATCTCCTTGGGCCAGCGGGCGAGGCCGTTGGCCGTGCCGTGCGTGAGGGAGGCGGCACAGAATCCGCCGTTGCGCCCGGAGGCGGCCCAGCCGATCTCGCGGCCCTCGACGAGGACCACGTCACGGGCCGGGTCGCGCTCCTTGGCGATGAGTGCGGTCCACAGTCCGCTGTAGCCGCCGCCGACGACGAGCAGATCGCAGTGCTCGTCGCCGGTGAGGGCGGGCCGGGCCTCGGGCCTGCCGGGGTCGTCCAGCCAGTACGAGACCGGCCGGGCGTCGGAAAGAGACGTGGTCCAGCGATTCATGGCGCTTGCGGCCATGATTTCAACTCCCTCAGGAAACAGTTTTGTTCTTTCGCCTGCCGACCATCATTCCGGCAAGGACGCACAGGACGGCGATCAGGAACATGGCCGTACCGATGACATTGATCTGAACGGGCGTACCGCGCTGCGCCGATCCCCAGACGAACATGGGGAAGGTCACGGTCGAGCCCGCGTTGAAATTCGTGATGATGAAGTCGTCGAAGGAGAGCGCGAAGGCGAGCAGCGCGCCCGCCGCGATGCCGGGCGCCGCGATCGGCAGCGTCACGCGCACGAAGGTCTGCACGGGACCGGCGTAGAGGTCCTGCGCCGCCTGTTCCAGACGCGGGTCCATCGACATGACGCGGGCCTTGACGGCCGTCACCACGAAGCTGAGGCAGAACATGATGTGGGCGATCAGGATCGTCCAGAAGCCCAGCTGGGCGCCCATGTTCAGGAAGAGCGTGAGCAGCGAGGCCGCCATCACGACCTCCGGCATCGCCATCGGCAGGAAGATCAGCGAGTTCACCGCGCCACGTGCCCGGAAGCGGTAGCGGACGAGCGCGAAGGCGATCATCGTGCCGAGCGCGGTCGCGCCGAGCGTCGCCCAGAAGGCGATCTGCAGGCTCAGCGACAGCGAGCCGCACATGTCGGCGACGCCGCACGGATTCTTCCAGGCGTCCAGCGAGAACTGCTGCCACTCGTAATTGAAGCGGCCCTTCGGTTTGTTGAAGGAGAAGACCGTGACGACGACGTTCGGCAGCAGGAGATAGGCGAGCGTGATCAGGCCCGCGATGACCACCAGGTTCTTTCGCAGCCAGCGCATCAGACGAGATCCTCCGTTCCGGCACGGCGAATGTAGACGGTGACCATGACGAGGATCGCGGCCATCAGGATGAAGGAGAGCGCGGCGGCCGTCGGATAGTCGAGGATGCGCAGGAACTGCGTCTGGATGACGTTGCCGACCATGCGGGTGTCGGTGGAGCCGAGCAGGTCCGCGTTCACGTAGTCGCCGGCCGCCGGGATGAAGGTCAGCAGCGTGCCGGACACGACGCCCGGCATCGACAGCGGGAACGTGACCCGGCGGAAGGTGGTGGCCGGGGACGCGTAGAGGTCGCCCGCCGCCTCGTGCAGCCGGCCGTCGATCCGCTCCAGCGAGGTGTAGAGCGGCAGGATCATGAACGGCAGGAAGTTGTACGTGAGTCCGCACACCACGGCGAGCGGGGTGGCGAGGACGCGGTCGCCCTCGGTCATGCCCAGCCAGGTCGTGACGTCCAGGACGTGCAGCGTGTTGAGGGCGCCGACGACCGGGCCGCCGTCCGCGAGGATCGTCTTCCAGGCGAGCGTGCGGATCAGGAAGCTGGTGAAGAACGGCGCGATGACCAGGATCAGGACGACGTTGCGCCAGCGGCCCGCGCGGAACGCGATCAGGTAGGCCAGCGGGTAGCCGAGCAGCAGGCACAGGATCGTGGCGCAGCCCGCGTACAGGACCGAGCGCAGGAACTGCGGGTAGTAGTCGGACAGCGCGTCCCAGTAGGTGGCGAAGTGCCAGGTGACCTTGAAGCCGTCCTCCAGCGAACCCTGCTGGACGGACGTCGAGGCCTGGTAGACCATCGGCAGGGCGAAGAAGACGACCAGCCAGAGGATGCCCGGCAGCAGCAGCCAGTACGGGACGAGGCGGCCACGCTTGCGTACCTTGCGGGGCTTCTCGGCCGGGGCCGGGGCCGGGGGCGCCGGTGGCGCGTCGGTGACGGTGCTCATGCGGCCGTGTCCTCCGAGACCTTCTCCACGCCCGCTTCGATGTCCTGGGCGGCGTCCAGGCCGAAGGTGTGCGCGGGGTTCCAGTGCAGGACGACCTCGGCGCCGGGCACGAGGCGGACGTCGCGCTCGACGTTCTGCACGTAGACCTCGAAGGCGTCGCAGACGGGGCTGTCGACGACGAACTGCGTGGAGACGCCGATGAAGCTGGACTCGGCGATCCGGCCCGTGATGCGGTTGCGGCCGTCGGCTATCTCGGCGGCGTCGTCGGCGTGGGTGAGGGAGATCTTCTCCGGCCGTACGCCGACCAGGACCTTGCCGCCCGTGGCGGTGGCGGCCGAACACCGGTCGGCGGGCAGCGTGAGCTTGCCGTCACCGGCCCGCAGGGTCAGCGCGTCGCCCGCCCGGCCCATGATCTCGGCCTCGACGAAGTTCGAGGTGCCCAGGAAGTTGGCGACGAAGGTGGAACCGGGGTTCTCGTACAGGTCGGTGGGGGCGCCGAGCTGCTCGACGCGGCCCTGGTTCATCACGGCGACGGTGTCGGCCATCGTCATGGCCTCCTCCTGGTCGTGCGTGACGTGGACGAAGGTGATGCCGACCTCGGTCTGGATGCGCTTGAGCTCCAGCTGCATCTGGCGGCGCAGCTTGAGGTCGAGGGCGCCGAGCGGCTCGTCGAGGAGCAGCACCTTGGGGTGGTTGATGAGCGCGCGGGCCACCGCGACGCGCTGCTGCTGGCCGCCGGAGAGCTGGTGCGGCTTCTTGCGCTTGTGCTCGCCGAGCTGCACCAGGTCGAGCATCTCCTCGACCTGCTTCTTCACGGACTTGATGCCGCGCCGGCGCAGGCCGAACGCGACGTTCTCGAAGATGTCGAGGTGCGGGAAGAGCGCGTACGACTGGAAGACGGTGTTGACCGGGCGCTTGTACGGGGGCAGTCCCGTGACGTCCTGGTCGCCGAGGTGAACCGTTCCTGTCGTCGGCTCCTCCAGACCCGCGATCATGCGCAGCGTCGTCGTCTTGCCGCAGCCGGAGGCGCCGAGCAGCGCGAAGAACGAGCCCTGCGGCACGGTGAGGTCGAGCGGCCGCACGGCCGTGAACCCGTTGTCGTACGTCTTGCTGATGCCGGTGAGACGGACGTCGCCGCCGTGGTCGCTCTGCTGCAGAGTCGTCATGGTGAGTCCAGGGAGTCGGGGGCGGATGTGCGGGGCGGGAGGTGTCGGCTCAGCCGCCGGTGAGCTGGGCGAACTTCTCCTCGAACGACGTCTCTTCCTTCGCGGTGAGCGAGCGGAAGCCGTGCGCCTTGGCCGCCTGTGCCTTGTCGGGAACGATCAGCGGGTCGTTCGCGACGTCCTTGTCGATCTTGGCGAGTTCCGGCTTGATGATCGTGCTCTCGAGCGGGGTGACGTAGTTGATCCAGGCCGACGTCTTCGCGGCGACCGCCGGCTCGTAGTAGTAGTCCATGAGCTTCTCGGCGTTCGTCTTGTGACGGGCCTTGTTCGGGATCAGCATGTTGTCGGTCGACGAGATGTAACCGGCGTCCGGGATCGCGAACTTGACGTGCGGATTGTCCGCCTGGAGCTGGACGACGTCACCGGCCCAGGCGAGGCAGGCCGCGAGGTCGCCCTTGCTGAGGTCGGCTATGTAGTCGTTGCCGGTGAAGCGGCGGATCTGCTTGCTGTCGACGGCTTTCTGCAGGCGCGCGATCGCCGCGTCGAAGTCGTCGGCCTTGAAGTCGCGGGGGTCCTTGCCCAGGTCGAGCAGGGTCATGCCGATGGTGTCGCGCATCTCGGAGAGCAGTCCGACCCGGCCCTTGAGCTTGGGGTCGTCGAGCAGCTGCGAGACGGACGTGATCTCTTTTCCGCCGGTGGCCTTCGTGTTGTACGCGATGACCGTGGCGATGCCCTGCCAGGGGTAGGAGTAGGCGCGGCCCGGGTCCCAGTCGGGGTTGCGGAACTGGGTGGCCAGGTTGGTGTAGGCGTGCGGCAGGTTCGACGCGTCGAGCTTCTGCACCCAGCCGTAGCGGATGAGGCGCGCGGCCAGCCAGTCGGTGAGGATCATGATGTCGCGCCCGGTGTCCTGGCCGGCCGCCAGCTGGGGCTTGATCTTGCCGAAGAACTCGACGTTGTCGTTGATGTCCTCGGTGTACTTGACCTTGATCCCGGTGCGCCGGGTGAACGCGTCGAGCGTGGGGCGGTGCTTCTCGTCGTCGCTCATGTCGATGTACTCGGTCCAGTTGGAGAAGTTGATCTCCTTCTCCTTGGCCGAGTGGTCCTCGGACGAGATGCCGCCCTGGGACTTGCTCGCCGCCGGGATGCCGCAGCCGGTCAGCGCGCCGAGTCCACCGACGGCGAGCGCGCCGCCGGTCGAGGCGCGCAGCAGGGACCGGCGGCTCAGCGAGGTTCTCGCCCCGCCGTTCCTGAGGCCGCGGTGCATGGCGGCCAGTTGGGCCGGGGACAGGCGGTCGGGCTCGTACTGCTCCATGCGCGTGGTTGCCCTTTCGGGAGAGGGGGACGGCCCCGCCAGGGGCCGCCCGAACGACTATCGGTCCCCGAAGATCGTGCGGTGCCAGTCCTTGCGGACCACCGCGGTGTTGTCGAACATGACGTGCTTGACCTGCGTGTACTCCTCGAAGGAGTAGGCGGACATGTCCTTGCCGAAGCCGGACGCCTTGTAGCCGCCGTGGGGCATCTCGCTGAGGATCGGGATGTGGTCGTTGACCCATACGCAGCCCGCCTTGATCTCGCGGGTGGCGCGGTTCGCCCGGAAGACGTTGGTCGACCAGGCGGAGGCGGCGAGTCCGTACGGGGTGTCGTTCGCCAGCCGGATGCCCTCGTCGTCGCTGTCGAAGGGCAGCACGACCAGGACCGGGCCGAAGATCTCGGACTGCACGATCTCGCTGTCCTGCGCGGCGTCGGCGATCAGCGTCGGCCGGTAGAAGGCGCCGGGGTGGTCGAGGGCCTCGCCGCCGGTGACCACGCGCGCGTAGCCGCGGGCGCGGTCCACGAAGGCGGCGACGCGGTCGCGCTGGGCGTGCGAGATGAGCGGGCCGAGGTCGGTGTCGTCGGCGAACGGGTCACCGAGCCTGACGGTCTCCATCAGGGCGGCCGTCCGCTCGACGAACGCCTCGTAGAGCGGGCGCTGCACGTACGCGCGCGTGGCGGCGGTGCAGTCCTGCCCGGTGTTGATGAGGGCGCCCGCGACGGCGCCGTGCACGGCGGCGTCGAGGTCGGCGTCGTCGAAGACCACGAACGGCGCCTTGCCGCCGAGCTCCAGGTGCAGCCGCTTGACGGTCGCGGTGGCGATCTCGGCGACCCGCTTGCCGACGCCGGTGGAACCGGTGAAGGACGTCATGGCGACGTCGGGGTGGCCCACGAGGTGCTCGCCCGCGTCCCGGCCGGCGCCGGTGACGACGTTCACGACCCCGTCGGGGATGCCGGCCTCGGTGGCGGCCTGCGCGAACAGCAGCGAGGTGAGCGGGGTCAGCTCGGCGGGCTTGAGGACGATGGTGTTCCCGGCGGCGATGGCCGGCAGCACCTTCCAGGCGGCCATCTGGAGGGGATAGTTCCAGGGGGCGATGGAGCCGACGACACCGATCGGCTCGCGGCGTACGTACGAGGTGTGGTCGCCGCTGTACTCGCCCGCGGACTGGCCCTGCAGGTGCCGGGCGGCGCCGGCGAAGAAGGCGGTGTTGTCGACGGTGCCCGGCACGTCGAACTCACGGCTCAGCTTGATCGGCTTGCCGCACTGCAGCGACTCGGCCTGCGCGAGCTCCTCGGCCCGCTCGGCCAGCACCCCCGCGAACGCGTGCATCGCGTCGGACCGCTCGCCCGGCGTCGCGCCCGCCCAGCCGGGGAAGGCGTCACGGGCCGCGGCGACGGCGGCGTCCACGTCGTCGGTGCCCGCGAGTTCGTACGTGTACACGTCCTTGCCGGTGGCCGGGTCGACGACCGCGTGGGTGCGCCCCGAGGTGCCCCGGGTCAGCCGGCCCGCGATGAAGTTCGCGCCGTCGGCGAACCGGTCCTGCGCGGGGAAGGGGTTGTGCATCAGGTTCTCGCTCTCGCTCTCCTCCGCCGGCCTCCCGTCCTGCGGGTGCCGGCGTGGCTCCAGCTCGATTTGAGTGCCGATCCTGACAGAGGACCCCCAGGCCAACAAGTGATTCCGTTGTTGCCTTTTGGTTACGCGACGGAATCTGTCGACCGACTGTCGAGTCCCCCTGGAAAACCCAGGACGGGTTGTCAGTGGTGCGTGCCAGACTCGCGTGCATGGGGAAGATCGACGGGACCGGCGGGGGCGAAGTGTCCATCGACAGCACGGAATCGCTGGTCCGGGCGCTGGAGTCCGGGCGGCGCGTGAAGTATCTGCACTTCTGGGGGCACGCGCCGCGCAAGGACGGTTCGCTCGGCGCCAGTTGCCTCAGTCAGTGGTGGCCGTCGCCGTTCACCGTGGCCGGGGTGGAGTACGCGACGGCGGAGCACTGGATGATGGCGGGCAAGGCCCGGGTCTTCGGCGACGCGGAGGCGGAGCGGCGCGCGATCGGGGCGGGGCACCCGTCGCAGGCCAAGCAGGCCGGGCGGCTGGTGCGGGGCTTCGACGAGGCGGTGTGGCGCCGGGAGCGGTTCGCGGTCGTCGTCGAGGGCAGCGTCCACAAGTTCGGCTCGGACCCGGCGCTGCGGGACTTCCTGCTCGGCACGGGTGAGCGGGTCCTGGTGGAGGCCAGCCCGGTCGACCGGGTCTGGGGCATCGGGCTGGCGGCGGACGACCCGGCGGCCCAGGACCCGCGGCGCTGGCGGGGCCCCAATCTGCTGGGCTTCGCGCTGATGGCGGCCCGGGAGCGGCTGCGCGGCTAGGGCGACCGGTCCTGTCCGGTCCTGTCCGGCGGGGCGTCAGCGCAGGACGACCGCGTATCCGGGCTCGTCCGAGCCGCCGTCCGGTCCGGGCGGGGGCTCCTCGTCGTCGAGTGCGCTCACCACGAACACCACGGCGAGCAGCAGCGCGAGGATCAGTCCGCCGATTCCGCAGATGAGCCCGGCGAGCGCCTGCCCGCCGTTGGTCGCCGTGCCGCGCCGCACCCGGCCCCGCCCCAGTACGCCGAACACCACGGCGAGGACGCCCGTCACGATCGCCGCCGGCCACGCCACGAATCCGACCGCCGTGATGATGCCGAGCACCAGCGCGGCGACCCCCATGCCGTTGGCCGGTCCCGCGGGCACGCCGCCCCAGCCGTAGGCCGGGTACGGGAAGACTCCGGGGCCCTCGGGGCCGACGGGCGGCGGGGGCACGGGTTCACCGGGCGGCGCGTACGGGTTCGCGTGCACAGGGTGTCCAGGTTGTCCCGGTCGTCCTGGATTTCCCGGATACACCGGAGTCCCTTGGTATCCCGGGTGTCCCGGGTGCCCTTGGTGTCCCGGGTGGGGCGTGGGCGCCGGGTGTTGTCCCGCGTACCCCTGGGGCTCGTACGGCCCAGGGGCCCCGTAGGAGGACTGCTCGGTCATCCGGCCATGCTAAGCCGCCCCGGATCCGCCCGGACGCCCGGAAACCGGCCCGGATCGGGCCCCGCTTACGATGACCGGGACCCCGATCAGCCGATCAAAGAAGTTCCTGGGGAGGAACCCGTGAGCCAGAGCCTGCAGACCTTCATCGCCGGACTGCCGAAGGCAGAACTGCACGTCCACCACGTGGGCTCGGCCTCCCCCAGGATCGTCTCGGCGCTCGCCGCCCGGCACGCCGACTCGAAGGTGCCGACCGACCCCGAGGCGCTCGCGGACTTCTTCACGTTCACGGACTTCGCGCACTTCATCGACGTGTACCTGTCGGTGGTCGACCTGATCCGCACGCCGGAGGACGTCCGCCTCCTCACGTACGAGGTGGCCCGCGACCTGGCCCGGCAGAACGTGCGCTACGCCGAGCTGACCATCACCCCGTACTCCTCCACCCGGCGCGGCATCGACGACCGGGCGTTCATGGACGCCATCGAGGACGCCCGCAAGGCGGCCGAGACGGAGTTCGGCACGGTGCTGCGCTGGTGCTTCGACATTCCGGGCGAGGCGGGCCTGGAGTCGGCGGAGGAGACGGCGCGGCTCGCCACGGACGACAAGCTGCGGCCGGAGGGCCTGGTGTCGTTCGGGCTCGGCGGGCCCGAGATCGGGGTGCCGCGCCCGCAGTTCAAGCCGTACTTCGACCGGGCGATCGCGGCGGGCCTGCACTCGGTGCCGCACGCGGGCGAGACGACGGGTCCCGGGACGGTGTGGGACGCGCTGACCGAGCTGCGCGCCGAGCGCATCGGGCACGGCACGTCGTCGGCGCAGGACCCGAAGCTCCTCGCGCACCTGGCCGAGCACGGCATCGCGCTGGAGGTGTGCCCGACGTCGAACATCGCGACCCGCGCCGTGCGCACCCTGGAGGAGCACCCGCTGAAGCAGTTCGTGGACGCGGGGGTGACCGTCACGATCAACTCGGACGACCCGCCGATGTTCTCCACCGACCTGAACACCGAGTACGCGGTCGCGGCCCGGCTGCTCGGCCTCGACGAGCGCGGCGTCGCCGAGCTCGCCAAGAACGCGGTGCGCGTCTCCTTCCTCGACGACGCGGGCAAGTCCCGGATCGCCGCGGAGATCGACGCGTACACGGAGCGCTGGCTGACGTCCGTCCGAGGACTTCGCTGACGCCACAATGGTGGCCATGCGCACCGTGACTGCCGTGGCCCACCGAGGCGACCCCTACCGCGTCCGCGAGAACACCCTCCCGTCCCTGCGCTCCGCGCTCGAACGGGGCGCGGACGCGGTGGAGATCGACGTACGACTGACCCGGGACGGCGTGCCCGTGCTGCTGCACGACGCGTCGCTGA
Organism: Streptomyces sp. KL116D; assembly: GCF_030766975.1. Taxonomy (NCBI): domain Bacteria; kingdom Bacillati; phylum Actinomycetota; class Actinomycetes; order Kitasatosporales; family Streptomycetaceae; genus Streptomyces; species Streptomyces sp. KL116D. The sequence goes on from NZ_JASERH010000100.1 coordinate 43,465, forward strand.
AGCGGCTGTGGGAGCAGGACCGGCCGCTGTCCGCGCTCTCCTCGGACGAGGTGCGCGGGCTGACGGGCGGGGGCGTGCCCACCCTCGCCGAGGCGCTCGACGTGCTCGCCGACGCCCGGGTGATGGTGGACCTGCCCGGCGCGAACGCCCGGGCGGTCCGCTCGATCGTCGGCACGATCCGGGACTGCGGCGCCGAGGAGCGCGTCTACTACTGCGCGGGCGCCGAGACGATGCTCCGGGTCCGCGCCGCGGATCCGGCCGCCGAGATCGCCCTGACCTGGACGTCCCTCGCCCCGCCGCGCCCCGTCCTGCTCGACGCGGTCCGCCCGCGCTGGCTCAACTACCGCTTCCCCCTGGTGAACCGGGACCTCGCGGCCCGGGTGCACCGCGACGGCTACCTCGTCTCGGCGTGGACCCCGGACACGAAGGGCTCGATGCGCCGGCTGCTCGACGCGGGCGTGGACTCGGTCACGACGAACCGGATCGACGTCCTGACCGGGCTACGCGGGGCCTGACGCGTACGCGAGGGGCGGCAGCATCGCCCGTGCGTCCGCCCCCTCCCCCACCCACAGCCCGATGACGAGGGCGGCCGTGGCCTCCACGAGCCCGGCCCGGTCGAGCCCGCCCGCGGTCACCGGCGCACAGCCGACGTCCCGCACCAGTTCCCGTACGACGTCCAGGGCCCGCTCGTCGTCACCGCAGAGCGGGACGGCGAGCGGCTGCCCGTCGAAGACCGGCGGCGTCATCCGCCACACGTCCTCGTGGCAGAGGTTGAACGCCTTGACCACGCGGGCGTCGGGCGCGGCCGCGGCGAGGCGCCCTGCGGCGGCGGGCCCGCCCTCCGTGAGCAGCCGGAAGCCCGCGCCCACCGGGTTCGAGCAGTCGACCAGCACCTTCCCGGCCAGCTCGCCCCGGAGTCCGGCGACGACCACCTCCCCCGCCTCGTGGGGCAGCGCGAGCAGGACGGCGTCGGCCGCCCGCGCCGCCGCCCGCAGACTGCCGTGGCCCGCCGCCCCGATCCGTGCGGCGAGCCGCGCCGCCTTCTCCTCGTCCCGTCCGCCGACGGTGACCTCGTGGCCCGCCCGCACCCAGTGCGCGCCGAGCGCGTCCGCCATGTTGCCCGTTCCCAGGATTCCGATCCGCATGAGGAGGACGCTAGGCAGCCGGTCGGGCACCATTCGGTACATGACGTCCGACCAGGGATTCCTCGCCGACTGCCGGGCCCGGCTCGCCTTCGACCTGCTGTCCAACACGTGGAACGCCGTGGTGCTGTGGGCGCTGCGCGAACGCCCTTACCGGCCGGGCGAGTTGCGCGGGCGGATCGGCGGCATCAGCCCCAAGGTGCTCACCGAGACGCTGCGCCGCCTGGAGTTCAACGGGCTGGTGACCCGCCAGGTGTACGAGGAGGTGCCGCCGCGCGTCGAGTACGAACTGACCGCGCTGGGGCGGACGTTGCTCGGCCCGATCGACGCCTTCGGGGCGTGGGCGTTCACGCACGGGGACGAGGTGATGGCGGCGCAGGACCGGCACGAGGCGGACGGCGGCGCCCCCTAGGGGGCGGCACGAGGCGGACGGCGGCGCCCCTAAGGGGCCGGTGGGCGCACACACCAGGGTCCGGATCATCCGCTGCGACGACCTGCCGCGGGCGGCCGCCGCCCAGGATGGTCGACATCGGCCCGCTCGGGCCAACTCCCCTTCCTGGAGGCTTCCTTGAAGCGTCGTGTCGTCCTCGCCCTGTCCGCCGCCCTCGCGCTCGGCGCCGTCACCGCACCGCTCGCCACCGCCGCCCCCGCGCCGCCCGGGCCCGGCGTGGTGGCGCCCGCCACCGGCGCGCCCGACGCGCGGGCCCTCGCCGAGTCGCTCACCGGGCTGCCGGACGCCGATGCGACGGCGGCCCTCGTCCGGGTCGGCGGCAGCGGCGGCTCCTGGCACGGGTCGGCGGGCGTACGGGACCTGCGGACGGGCCGGAAGGCGCTGGAGAACGCCGAGTTCCGGGCGGGTTCCACGACGAAGGTGGTGACGGCGGCCGTGGTGCTGCGCCTCGCCGCCGCCGGGAAGGTCGACCTGGACGCGCCCGTACAGCGCTACCTCCCCGACCTGTTCGCCCCGAACGCGGACGCCTTCCGCGCCCCCGTCTCCGTACGCCAACTCCTCAACCACACGTCGGGGTTGCGGCCCGGCACGGCGTTCGGGCCGACCTTCGAGGAGGCGTACGCGCACCGCTTCGAGACGCTCACCCCGCGCCAGGTCGTGGCCGGTTCGGTGGCCGAGGGGCCCGCGCACGCGCCCGGCGAGGTGCAGGAGTACCTCGGCATCAACTACACGTTCCTCGGCCTGCTGATCGAGCGGGTCACGGGCCGCTCCTACGCGGCGGAGGCCGAGCGGCTCGTGCTGCGCCCGGCGGGGATGCGGCACACGTACTTCCCGGGCACCGACCCCCGCATCCGGGGCCCGCACAACCACGGCTACCAGCTGTCGGGCGGGAAGCTGCTCGACGTGACCGAGTGGAACCAGTACGACCGCCTCGCGGGCGGCGACATGATCTCCACCACCGCCGACCTGGAACGCCTGGTCACGGCCCTGTTCAAGGGCCGGATCGTCCCTCAGCCGCAGCTCAAGGAGATGTTCACCGTGCCGTCCGGCGTCGAGGGCGCGACGATGAGCGCGGGACTGCAGCGCTACGAGACGCCCGACGGGCACGTCATCTGGCTGAAGACGGGCAGCCGGTACGGCTACAACTCGGTGGTCGGCGCCACCCGCGACCTGTCCAGGACGCTCGTCTACTCGGTCAACTCCACGGACGCGAAGGGCAGGGACATGAACCCCACGGCCGAGCGCATCGTGATGGCCGCGCTCAGGAACCTGGCCTGACGATCCGCCGCGCCACCCCGTGCGAGACGACGGTCGCCGCGGCCGCCCAGGCGACCCCGGCGACGACGTCCCGGCCGCGGGTGGGCCGCAGCACCCCGGCCCGCCGCAGGCGTCGCCGCGCCCACAGGGTGAACGGCACGACGAGCGTCGGCGAGGTCGCCACGCCCGGCGTGTAGCCGCGCACGGCGGCGGCCTGCCCCAGGTGCAGCAGCCCGTGCAGTCCGAATCCGTTCAGCATGGCCTGGTACGTGGCGCTGCGCCCGCCGCTCGCCCAGCCCGCGACGGCTCCCGCGCCGACGATCCCGGCCATGACGCCGACGGCGACGGCGAACTCCCGCTCGTCGACGCCCTCCATGACCCGCCACACCCGCTCGGGCACGTCCGGCCACCGCTCGCGCAGCTCAGGCAACCGGGTGCGGACCCAGCCCGGCGCGGTGAGCACTTCTTCGGTGTCGTGCAGGGCCCAGGCCGCGAACAGCCCCAGCGTCGCCGCCGCCCCCGCGGTCGTCTCATCGGTCATCACCGCACCCTATGCGGGGCCCCGACTGAGCTGCGGGGCAGCCCCGTTGCACGGAGGACCCACGCCCTACAACCCCGCGATCGCGTTCCACCGCTTCGCGAACTCGGTGCGTTCGGACGGGCGGATGTCGCGGGCGATGGCGAGGCGGGAGCGCATCTCGTCGTCGGGGAAGATCAGCGGGTCCTCGGCGAGTTCGGCGGTCTCCTTGTCCTTCGAGGAGGCGAGGACCTCGCGGGCGGCCGGGACCGGGCAGACGTAGTTGACCCAGGCGGCGAGGTCGGCGGCGACCTCCGGCTGGTAGTAGTAGTCGATCAGGCGCTCGGCGTTGGCCTTGTGGTCGGCGAGGTTGGGGATCATGAGGGACTCGGCCCACAGTTCGGCGCCCTCCTCGGGGACGACGAACTCGATGTCCGGGTCGTCGGCCTGGAGCTGGATCACGTCGCCGCTGTAGGCCTGGCAGGCGAGGACGTCGCCGCTGGAGAGGTCCTTGATGTAGTCGTTGCCGGTGAAGCGGCGGATGTGCTTGGTCCGCACGAGCTTCTCGACCTGGTCGCAGACCCGATGGAAGTCGTCGGCCGTCCACTTCGTGATGTCGACGCCGTTGCCCTGCATGAGGAGCGCGAAGGACTCGTCGAGGCCGGAGAGCAGGGTGACGCGGCCCTTGAGGTCGGCGGCCCACAGGTCGGAGACGTGCTTGATCTCGCGGCCGAGCCGGCGCTTGTTGTAGGCGATGCCGGTGATGCCGGACTGCCACGGCACGGTGTACTTGCGGCCGGGGTCGAAGGCGGGCGAGCGCAGCAGCGGGTCGAGGTACTTGGTGACGTTCGGCTGGTGGGCCCGGTCCATCTCCTGGACCCAGCCGAGGCGCACGAAGCGCGAGCACATCCAGTCGGAGATGACGATGAGGTCCCGGCCGGTCTTCTGGTGGTTCATCAGGGACGGGCTGATCTTGCCGAAGAACTCGTCGTTGTCGTTGATCTCCTCGGTGTACTTGACCTGGATCCCGGTCCGCTTCTCGAACGCGTCGAGGGTGGGCCGCTTCGACGGGTCGTCGTCGTCGACGTCGATGTAGAGCGGCCAGTTCGCCCAGGTGAGCCGCTGTTCGGCGGAGGACAGGTCCTGCGCGGCGCGGTCGCCCGGCTTCACGTAGGCGGCGGGCACCCCGCAGCCCGTGGCGAGCGCGCCGACCGCCGCGGCCGTGGCACCACCGCCCAGGGCGCGCAGCAGGGAACGACGGGTGACCTGGGAGGTGACGTGGTTGGCTCGCACGCACGCAGGATGCCGGGGCGGGGCGGGTGGGGACAATGGACGCTGCGTCGAGCGGGACGGGCGGCAGCCGACACCCTGTCGATCCGGCCGGCCCGGCGCGGTTCCTCAGTGCGGCCACGCCGCGGGGAACGCGGCCGCGACGACGAGGCCGCCCTCCGGTCCCGGCCAGGCCCGGACGGCGCCGTCGTGGGCGTGGGCCACGGCGACCACGATGGACAGGCCGAGGCCGAGACCGTCGCGGTGCCGGGTGCGCTGGGCGCCGAGCCGGCGGAACGGTTCGAAGAGGCCCGCGATCTGCTCGGCGGGCACCGGCGGGCCGCTGTTGGTGACGCGCAGGGTGGGCACGCCGTGTGCCGTACCGGTCCACAGCGACACCCAACTGCCCTGACCCTGTGGGTGGTTGTGGGTTACGGCGTTGTCGACGAGGTTGACCACGAGGCGCTCGATCAGCCGCCGGTCGCCGAGCAGCGGCGCCGCCCCGAGCTCGGCGCGGACGGCCGGCCCGGCGGCGTCGGACGGCGGCAGCACCGCGCGGACGACGTCCGCGAGATCCACCGGCTCCTTGCTCTGCGGACCCTGCTGGCCGCGGGCCAGCGTCAGCAGCGCCTCGATGAGCCGCTCCTGTTCCTGTCCGGCGGCGCGTACGCGCAGGCAGGCGGCGCGCAGCGTGTCCGCGGACGCGTCGGGGTCGTCGAGCGCCACGTCCACGACGGCCTGCTGCAGGGTCAGCGGGGTGCGCAGCTCGTGCGAGGCGTCGGCGACGAACCGGCGCTGCGCGGCGAAGGCGCCTTCGAGGCGGGCCAGCAGTCCGTTGAACTGGGCCGCCAGATCGTGGAGTTCGTCGCGCGGGCGGTCCGTCGCCAGTCGTTCGTGCAGGTCGTCGGCGGAGATCCGGCGGGCCGCGTCCGCCATGGTGCGCAGCGGCGCGAGGACCCGTCCCGCGACGATCCAGCCGAGCGCGAGCGAGGGCACGGTCACCGCGTCCCAGGCCGCGGCCACGGACGGCCACCGGTCGCCCGCGCCGCCGAAGGACGCGGCCCCGCCCATCGGTTACCGGCCGACCGACGACGCCCCGGACGACGTGAACGAGGCGAACGACGCGTTCGCCGCGTGCATGCGCGAGCACGGGCAGCACACCTTCCCGTCCTTCCACGCCACGAAGGACGCCGACGGCGGCATCAGCTTCGTGGTGAAGATGAGCGTCAAGAAGGGCAAGGCCGCCGACCTGGCGTCCGACGCGTTCAGGAAGGCGTTCAAGAAGGCGTTCGACGCGTGCAAGGGGCCGCTGGAGGACGCCGGCGTCTCCTTCCCGGCGAACGGCCTGCCGTTCCCGGACGGCGACCTCCCCGCACCGCCGAAGCACCCGGGCGAGCATCACGGGTTCCCCGGCCCGGGTCTGCACAGCGTGCACGCCGCCGACGGCGGCAAGGAGCTCGGCAGGGGGCTGTCGTCCCGGTCCGCGTGAACCGGCCGCCCGGAGGGGGTGGCGGGGGCGGCCGACGGGCCGCCCCCTTTCCGGTACCCGCCGCCGTCAGCGAGCCAGGGCCCGCAGATAGCGCCGGGTGACCGCGAGCTGCACGGCGCGGGCGAGCGGTCCGGCGAGTCGCGCGTACCAGCGGCCGGGGCGCGAGAACGCCCGGATCCGCAGCCATACGGAGTCGTCGGCCTCGCGCGTCACGAGGAACGCCTCCTCGCCGCACTCCGGATGGCCGGGCAGCGTCCCGTAGGCGAACCCGGTGCGGGCGTCGTCGCGCACCACCCGCACCACCCGGCAGGGGATCCGCAGCCACAGGGCGCGCAGCACGACGTCCGCGCCCTCGCGGACGTCGGGCTCCGCCGCGACCCGCAGTCCGGCGCCGCGCTGCACCTGCCACGACAGGACCGCCGCACCGGCCCGCTCGAAGCAGTCGCGCCCCGAGCCGAGCCGGACACGGCGGTCCAGATGGGCGTACCCCGGCGGCAGTTCGCCGTCCGCCAGGGTCGCGCCGACCTCGCGGTAGGTGAGGGTCACGCGTCCAACGACGTCATCACGTGCTTGATGCGCGTGTAGTCGTCGAAGCCGTACGCCGAGAGGTCCTTGCCGTAGCCCGACTTCTTGAAGCCGCCGTGCGGCATCTCGGCGACGAGCGGGATGTGCGTGTTGATCCAGACGCAGCCGAAGTCGAGGACCTTGGACATCCGCATGGCGCGCGAGTGGTCCTTCGTCCAGACCGAGGAGGCGAGGGCGTAGTCCACGCCGTTCGCCCACTCGGTGGCCTGCGCCTCGTCCGTGAAGGACTGGACGGTGATGACCGGGCCGAAGACCTCGTTCTGGATGATCTCGTCGTCCTGCTTCAGGCCGGAGACGACGGTCGGGGCGTAGAAGTAGCCCTTGTCGCCGACCCGGTGGCCACCGGCCTCGACCTTGGCGTGGGCCGGGAGGCGCTCGATGAAGCCGGAGACCTGCTTCAGCTGGTTCGGGTTGTTGAGCGGGCCGTAGAGCACGTCCTCGTCGTCCGGCATGCCGGTCTTCGTCTCGGCGGCGGCCTTGGCGAGCGCGGCCACGAACTCGTCGTGGATGGACTCCTGGACGAGCACGCGGGTGGCCGCGGTGCAGTCCTGCCCGGCGTTGAAGAAGCCCGCCACCGAGATGTCCTCGACGGCCTTGGCGATGTCGGTGTCCTCGAAGACGACGACCGGGGCCTTGCCGCCGAGCTCCAGGTGGACCCGCTTGAGGTCCTTGGCGGCGGACTCGGCGACCTGCATGCCGGCGCGCACGGAACCGGTGATGGAGGCCATCGCCGGGGTGTCGTGCTCGACCATCAGGCGGCCGGTGTCGCGGTCGCCGCACACCACGTTGAAGACGCCCTTGGGCACGATCGAGCCGATGATCTCGGCCATCAGGACCGTGGAGGCGGGGGTGGTGTCGGACGGCTTGAGGACCACCGTGTTGCCCGCGGCGAGCGCCGGGGCGAACTTCCACACGCCCATCATCATCGGGTAGTTCCACGGCGCGACCTGGGCGCAGACGCCGATCGGCTCGCGCCGGACGATGGAGGTCAGGCCCTCCATGTACTCACCGGCGGAGCGGCCCTCGAGCATGCGCGCGGCGCCCGCGAAGAAGCGGATCTGGTCCACCATCGGCGGGATCTCTTCGCTGCGGGTCAGGCCGATCGGCTTGCCGGTGTTCTCCACCTCGGCCGCGATGAGCTCCTCGGCCCGCTCCTCGAAGGCGTCGGCGATCTTGAGGAGGGCCTTCTGCCGCTCGGCGGGGGTCAGGTCGCGCCAGGCCGGGAACGCGGCCTCGGCGGCGGCCATCGCCGCGTCGACGTCCGACTGCCCGGACAGTGGCGCGGTCGCGTACGCCTCGCCCGTGGCGGGGTTGACCACCTCGGTGGTCCGTCCGTCGGCGGCGTCCCGGAACTCACCGTCGATGTAGTTACGCAGACGACGCAGCTCACTGGTGCTCACTGCCGGCCTCCCTCTCGCTGTCCACTGCTTGAGACACCCACCCTAATCCGTGCACCGACGTTTTCGACACCCCCCACTCCCTCGCACCTACGAAATCCGTGAGTATGGGAGACCCAAACAACGAATTTCATCGATCTGGGGTTGCGGAACAGACGAGGCCTCATGCACAGTGAGGTCGTGGCCAGTCGCAGCGCAGACCCCAAGGGACCCAGTTCGAAGCACGGTGGATCGCCGTCGCTGGACGCCGTCTCCCTCGCCATCATCGAACAGCTCCAAGAAGACGGCAGGCGCCCGTACGCCGCCATCGGAAAGGCCGTCGGCCTGTCCGAGGCAGCCGTGCGCCAGCGCGTCCAGAAGCTGCTCGACCAGGGCGTGATGCAGATCGTCGCCGTCACCGACCCGCTCACCGTGGGCTTCCGGCGGCAGGCGATGGTCGGGATCAACGCCGAGGGCGACCTGGATCCCGTGGCGGATGCGCTGACGGCCATGCCGGAGTGCGAGTACGTCGTGATGACGGCAGGCTCGTTCGACCTGATGGTGGAGGTCGTCTGCGAGGACGACGACCACCTTCTGGACGTGATCAACAAACGCATCCGGGCCCTGCCCGGCGTGCGCTCCACCGAGAGCTTCGTCTACCTCAAGCTCAAGAAGCAGACCTATATGTGGGGAACCCGATAGCCGTGAGCAAGGACCTCAGCCAGAGCGCGTACGACCACCTGTGGATGCACTTCACCCGCATGTCGTCGTACGAGAACGCGCCCGTTCCCACCATCGTGCGTGGCGAGGGCACCTACATCTACGACGACAAGGGCAAGAAGTACCTCGACGGCCTCGCCGGCCTGTTCGTGGTCCAGGCCGGCCACGGCCGCCAGGAGCTCGCCGAGGTCGCCGCCAAGCAGGCGGCCGAGCTGGCCTTCTTCCCGATCTGGTCGTACGCCCACCCCAAGGCCGTGGAGCTGGCCGAGCGCCTGGCCCACTACGCGCCGGGCGACCTCAACAAGGTCTTCTTCACCACCGGTGGCGGCGAGGCCGTCGAGACCGCGTGGAAGCTGGCGAAGCAGTACCACAAGCTCACCGGCAACCACACGAAGTACAAGGTCATCTCGCGCGCGGTCGCCTACCACGGCACCCCGCAGGGCGCCCTGTCGATCACCGGCCTGCCGGCCCTGAAGGCCCCCTTCGAGCCGCTCGTGCCCGGTGCCCACAAGGTCCCGAACACGAACATCTACCGCGCCCCGATCCACGGCGACGACCCGGAGGCCTTCGGCCGCTGGTGCGCCGACCAGATCGAGCAGGAGATCCTCTTCGAGGGCCCGGAGACGGTCGCGGCCGTCTTCCTGGAGCCCGTGCAGAACGCCGGTGGCTGCTTCCCGCCGCCGCCCGGCTACTTCCAGCGCGTGCGCGAGATCTGCGACCAGTACGACGTGCTGCTCGTCTCGGACGAGGTCATCTGCGCCTTCGGCCGCCTCGGCACGATGTTCGCCTGTGACAAGTTCGGCTACGTGCCCGACATCATCACCTGCGCCAAGGGCATGACGTCCGGCTACTCCCCGATCGGTGCGGCCATCGTCTCCGACCGGATCGCCGAGCCGTTCTACAAGGGCGACAACACCTTCCTGCACGGCTACACCTTCGGTGGACACCCGGTGTCGGCCGCGGTGGGCCTGGCGAACCTCGACATCTTCGAGCGCGAGGGCCTCAACCAGCACGTGCTGGACAACGAGGCGAACTTCCTCAACACGCTGCAGAAGCTGAACGACCTGCCGATCGTCGGCGACGTCCGGGGCAACGGCTTCTTCTACGGCATCGAGCTCGTCAAGGACAAGGCCACCAAGGAGTCCTTCACCGACGAGGAGTCCGAGCGCATCCTGTACGGCTACGTCTCGAAGAAGCTCTTCGAGTACGGCCTGTACTGCCGCGCCGACGACCGTGGCGACCCGGTCATCCAGCTGTCGCCGCCGCTGATCTCGGACCAGTCCACGTTCGACGAGATCGAGGGCATCATCCGCCAGGTGCTCACGGAGGCCTGGACGAAGATCTGATCCCCGCCGCGGGAACGGCCCGGTTGCGCCCATCCGAGTGAGATGGGCGGGACCGGGCCGCGTCCTTTGTCCGGCTCCGCCACCGGATACCTACCGTGCCCAGTGACCGATCGGCCCTGCCTTCGTTCCCCCGGAAGGGGGACGGGAACTTCCCGGCAATCTGATCTGAACCGAGGTGTACGCCATGGTGGCCCCGCCGGACAACGACGTGCTCTGGGCACGCGCCCTGCACTTCTCCCACAACGGCTCGCCCGCGCTCACCGGCGTCTCGCTCGGTGTCCGTGAGGGCGAGATCCTCGCCGTCACCGGCCCGCGCGGCGCCGGCAAGACGACGCTCCTGCAGTGTCTCTCCGGTCAGCTGCTGCCCGACAAGGGCGGCGAGGTGTGGTTCAACAGCACCCCCGTCCACACGATGGGCCCGCTGGTCCGCGAGCGGCTGCGCCGGGACCGCTTCGGCTGGATCGACCCGGAGCCCGCCCTCGTGCCGGAACTGAACGTCTGGGAGAACACGGCGCTCCCCCTGATGCTGCGCGGCACGGCCCGCCGCGAGGCCAAGACCGCCGCCCACGAGTGGCTCGACCGGCTCGACGTCGGCCGGCTCGCCCGCAAGCGCCCGCGCGCCCTGTCGATGGCCGAGCGGCAGCGCGTCGCCATCGCCCGCGCCCTGGCGCACGCCCCGAACGTGGTCTTCGCCGACGAGCCGACCGCGACGCTGCACCGGGCCGACCGCGCCCACGTACTCCGCACGCTGACGGCGGCGGCCCGCTCGCACGCCATCACCGTCGTCCTGGCCACGCACGACTCCGAGGTCAGCGCGCTCGCCGACCGCACGGTGTCGCTGCTCGACGGCCGCCGGGTGAACACCGTGCACCTGCCCGCCGCGCCCGCGGACCCCGACAGCACGGAAGGCCGGGCCGCGTGCTCGCTCTCCGTCTAGCCCGCGGCGCCCATCCCCTCGTCCAGCTCCGCAGACTCCTGGTGGCCGCCGCGTCCGCGGGCACCGGCTTCCTCCTGCTGTGCACGCTGGGCTACGCGATGGGCCACCCCGACGCCTCCGCGAACGCCGTCCTGCGCCTCGCCTGGTGCGCGATCCCGCTCGCCGCCACCGTCTACCTCGCGGTCTCCGTGGCCCGCTCCGACCCCGGTACGAAGCCGCGCACGGGGCTCTCCGCGGTGGGGCTCGGCCCGGCCCGCCTCACCCTCCTCGCCTCCGTCTCCACGGCCGTGGCCTGCACCCTCGGCTCGATGCTGGCGCTGCTGTTCTTCCTGCACCTGCGCGGCGACCTGTCGGGCCTGCCCTTCGACGGCGCGGCGCGCCGACTCCTCGCCGCCGACCGGCCGTTGCCGCTCGCCGCGGCCCTCACCCTGCTCACGTTCGTGCCGGTCGCGGCGTCCGGCGCCAGCGCCCTCGTGCTGCGCCCGCGGAAGGCCAAGGCGGGCACGGCGGGCTACACCGACACCACGGGCCCGGCCCCCGACGAGGCACAGGACCCGGCCCCCGCGCCGACCGGACTGCCGTGGGGCGTGGCCCTGCTGGCCGCCGGGCTCGCCGTGGAGACCTACGCCTCGCACGCGCCGGGCGGCGTCGGCTTCCCGATGCCGGGCGGTCTGGCCGGCAGCTCCTCCGGCGTCCTCGCGGGCTGGGCGCTGACCGCGTTCGGTCTGGCGCTCGCCGGACCCGGCCTCACCCACCTGTGCGGACGCGCCCTCCAGGCCGTGCGTCCCGGCGCGGTACGGCTGCTCGCCGGCCGGGTCCTCCAGGAGGAGGCGCGGCGCATCGGCCGCCCGCTGGGCGTCGTCTGCGCCGTGGTCTCCGGGGCGTACGCGGCGAGCGTGCTGTACGGGGCCGCGGGGAAGGCCGCGCCCGACCTCGGGCCGCTGTCGACGCTGGGCGCGTTCCTGGTCGTCGGCTGCACGGTGGCCACGCTCGTCACGGCGGCCGTCGAGGCGCGCCAGGCCCGCCGGCACACGACGGCCGCGCTGCTGCGGCTCGGTGCTCCCGCGACCATGCTGCGCGGTGCGGCGGCGCTGCGGGCGGCCGCTCTGCTCGCCGTGTTCGGGCCGCTGACCTGGACCGTCGCGGAACTTTCGGCGATTCCCCTGTCAGCGCGATGAGTTTTGTCGACCTGGGCCGTCTAACCCTGCGTACAGCACGACACGACCACTTCAGACGGCTCCTCAAGAAGGCGACGGACACCCCATGTACCAGCAGATGATCTTCCCGAACCTGGCCGTGAACGACCTGGACGCCGCCACGAAGTTCTTCACGGAGCTGGGCTTCGAGCGCAACCCGCAGTTCTCGGACGACACCGGCGCGGCCATCGTGGTCAGCGAGCACATCGTGCTCATGCTGCTCACGAAGGACAAGTACGCGGGCTTCACCAAGAAGCCGATCATCGACTCGAAGGCGAGCAGCGAGGTGCTGCTGTGCCTGAGCGCGGAGAGCCGCGAGAAGGTCGACGAGATCGTCGACCGGGCGATCGCGGCGGGCGGCACCGAGACCGGTGAGAAGCAGGACCACGGCTTCATGTACGGCCGGGCCTTCGACGACCTCGACGGGCACACCTTCGAGATCATGTGGATGGACCCGTCGGTCGTCGAGGGCTGAGCAGCCGAGGGCTGAGCAACTGCCCTGCGGGGAGCCGTGCTTAGCATGGGCGGGTGCCGACATCACCACAGTCATCCGAGCCCGCCCAGCCGCCCGTCACCACCGCCGACCGCGAGATCGAGACGCTCGCGGAGTTCGACGAGGCCGCCGCACGCGGCACGCTCGCCGGGCACCGGGTGCAGGCCGTCGATCTGACGGACCGCACCGAGGAGTTGCTCGCCGTCGAGACGGCCGGCGCCATATTCCTCGGCTGCCCGATGGACCCGGCGGCGGCCGCGCGGGTCAGGGCCCGCGGCGCCCTGGTCTTCCCGCCGGTCCCGGGCCTCCCGTTCGACCCCTACCGCGGCCATCTCTACTCCCCCGACGAGCTGTTCGACGGCCTGTCGGGCGAGGACGGGTACGAGGCGACGCCGGACGCCCGGGCGTACGACTGGTTCCAGCGCACCAAGGCCGACGGGGACGTGTTCGCGTCGATGCTGCGCGCCGTCCACGACGACTCGGTCTCCGACGCGCTCGACGAACGGCTCGCGGGAGCCCGGGTGGTGGGCGTCATGGGCGGACACGCGATGGCCCGCGGCACGGACGCGTACGCGGGCGCCGCCCGGCTCGGCCGCTCCCTGGCCCGGTCCGGGCTCACGGTCGCGACGGGCGGCGGACCCGGCGCGATGGAGGCGGCGAACCTGGGGGCGTACGCGGCGCCGTTCGCCGACCCGATGCTCGACGAGGCGCTCCAGCTCCTGGCGAAATCGCCGTCGTTCACTCCGTCGGTCACGGACTGGGCGGGCGCGGCGTTCGAGGTGCGCGGCCGCTGGCCGGGCGGCGGCGACTCGATCGGCATCCCCACCTGGTTCTACGGCCACGAGCCGCCGAACGCGTTCGCGCAGCACCTGGCCAAGTACTTCGCGAACGCCACCCGCGAGGACGGCCTGCTGGCCAGGTCGAACGCGGGCGTGATCTTCCTCCCGGGCGCGGCGGGCACGGTCCAGGAGATCTTCGACAACGCCACGCCGAACTACTACGAGTCGCGCGGCGAGCCGACTCCGATGGTCCTCGTCGACCGCGCGCACTGGACGGAGCGGCTGCCGGCCTGGCCGCTGCTGCGGTCCCTGGCGCGCGAGCGGGGGATGGAGTCCCGGATCGCGCTGGTCGATTCGGTGGAGGAGGCGGCCGACGCGGTACGCCGTCTCGGGTCAAGCCCAGGTCAAGACTGAACTCCCTTGTCCACGATGGTATTGACGCTGCGTCACTGGCACTTGTAAACGTGAGGGGACCGTGAGGGTGCTGAGGCAGGAGCCGTGGTGCTCCCTCACCGCACCCCCCTCATCTGCACGAGATCCCGTGAAGGACGACTGTGTCCGTAACCCCCCGTATATCCGCACGCACCGTGCGCCTGGCCGGCGTGGCGTGTGCCGCGACGGCCCTGACCCTCGGCGTCGCCGGCACCGCCTCGGCGTGCAACATCAGCGAGTTCTCCGCCGAAGCGTCCTGCACCGGTGAGCAGGGCGTCATCACCGTCGTCGACAAGGACGCCTCCGGCACGCCGGCGACCGTCACCGTCTTCCTCGGTGACAAGCAGATCGGCTCCCAGGACGTGAAGGGCACCCGCGAGGGCGCCACCGTGACGTTCAAGGAGGACTGGCAGCCGAACGCGACGTACCGCGTGCACGTCAAGGCCGGCAACCTCGTCGACGAGGACATCAAGCCGAACCTGACCACGCCGTCCAAGGCCTGCGCGACGACGACCGCGACCCCGTCGCCGTCGTCGCCCGCGCCGAGCACCTCGGCTCCGTCCGAGTCGGCGAAGCCGACCCCGTCGGCGCCCGAGTCCACCACCCCGGCGGCCCCGGCCCCGAGCAACTCCGCCTCCCCGGCGGGCGGTTCGGACAACCTCGCCGAGACCGGCGCGAGCTCCAACACCGGCCTCTTCGCCGGCATCGCGGCGGCGCTGGTCGTCGCGGGCGGCGGCGTGGTCTTCGCCCTGCGCAAGCGGGGCACGGCCAAGGGCTGATCACTCCGGACGGTCGTCCGAGGCGGTTTCACCGGCCGAGCATCGCGGCCAGCGCCTCGTACGACCGTCCCCAGTCCCACTCCCTGCACACCCGCTCGCGCCCCGCGGCCCCCATGGCGCGCGCCGACTCCGGGTTCAGGAGCAGCCGTACGAGGCGGTCGGCGACGGCGGCGGGCGACCTGCCGTCGACCACGTACCCGCCCTCCCCCTCGCGCACGGCGTCCGGCGCGCCCCCGGAGTCACCCGCCACGACGGGCAGACCCGCGGCGGCGGCCTCCAGGAACACGATGCCGAGCCCCTCCACCTCCAGACCCGCCCTCCGGGTCCTGCACGGCATGGCGAAGACGTCCGCGGCGGCGTAGTACGCGGGCAGGTCCGCATGCGCCCGCCCACCGGCGAACACCACGTCGTCCGGCACCCCGTGCTCGGCGGCGAGCCGGCGGAGCCTGCGCTCGTACCCGCCGGACCCCACCAGCAGGAGCCGTACGCCGGGCACCACGCGGCGCACCATCGGCAGCGCCGCCACCAGGACGTCCTGCCCCTTGCGCGGCACGAGCCGGGCGGCGCACAGCACGACCGGGGTCCGCGCGCCGATCCCGTGCCGGGCGCGCACCGGCCGCGGGTCGAGCCCCGGCCGGAAGACGTCGGCGTCGACGCCGGGAACGAGCCGGGCGAGGGCGGTCCCCTCCGGCAGCACGGGCGCGACGGCCCGGCGGGTGCGTTCGCCGAGGTACGTGACGACGTCCGCCCCGGAGCCGACCCTGCGCAGCAGCGAGCGCGCGCCGGGCGCCTTGGCCCACCACACCTCGTGGCCGTGCGTGGTGGCGACGACGCGCCGCACCCCGGCATCCCGGCGCAGCGCCCCGGCGAGCAGACCGAGCGGTGCGGCGGCGCCGAACCAGACGCTGTCGCAGCGGAACCGGCGGGCGAGCGCCACGGCCCGCTCGGCGGTGCCCCGGGTGGGCAGGAGGGTGCGGGCGGCGTCGCGGACGACGGGGTGCGGCAGGCTCAGGTCGTACGCCTCGGCGCCCGGCTCGGCCGAGGTGTACACGACGACGTCGTCCGGCTCGAAGCGCCGCACCAGCCCGTCGACGAAGACCTCGATGCCGCCCTGCCGCGGCGGCAGGTCGTTGGTGACGACGAGGGTGCGTCTCCTCGTGGTCCTGGTGTCCGTCATGCCGGGTCTCCCTGACGTCGGTCGGCGCACCGGGGCACGGCCCACAGCACGAGCGGATACACGAGGTAGCCGAACCGGGACGCGGGCATCAGCAGCATCGCGACCCCGAGCCCCACGGCGAGCCGGTCGGCGGCGGCCCGCACCGTGCGCGGCGGCCGGACGGCGAGCGACGCCGCCACCGCGACGGCGGCCAGGGCGAGCAGGGCGACGGCGAGCCCGGCACCCCCGTCGACGTGGGTGGCGAGGAGCCGTCCCGGCAGCGGACTGTCGGCGGGCGACGCCAACTCGCCCAGGCCGAGCGGGAAGCGGACGACGTTGTCGTAGAGGGCGTGCGGTGCGCCGAGGGCCACCGGCCCCAC
>NZ_JASERH010000101.1:0-29142 GCF_030766975.1 Streptomyces sp. KL116D
CGTGTACTTCGTTCAACAAAATTTGGGTGTTTAACCGTTTTCGCATTTAATCGTGAAACGCTTTCGCGCGTTTTTCGTGCGCCGCTGGTAGCGGTGAGCTGGCAGCCGAGCTGGTCGTGAGTCGAGGACCAGGTGCTGCCGGTGTCGGTGACCGATCTTGAGAGTTTGCCGTTGGGGTAGTAGGCGTGCCCAGTGGTGTCGTAGGCGGCGGTCGCATCGCGGCTAATGCAGCTGGCGCAGCTCGGTGGGTGTTGCCGCAGGCGTCGCTGAGTGGTGGTGGCGACGCCGCCCTGGGGCGGAATGACGGTGACACGGTCGCCGCCGTAGATGGTGGTCGTGGTGTTCCGGCACGGTGCCGCCGTCGCCGTTGCCGGCGATCTGCTTCACCTCGACGGGCTGTCCCTGGCCGTCGTAGGTGGTGCGGGTCTGCGTCTCCACGGACAGGGCGTTCGCCGGCGCGAACAGCTGGGTGCTGGGCGCCGTGAGTCGCGTAGTAGGGGCGAAGACCTTGGAGGTCAGGCCGCGTTCGTCGTAGAAGGTGTCGGCGATCAGGTGCCGCCGTCCGGACCGGGCGACTGGAGCTGACTTGGGCCCGCGGGAGATCCGTCGTACAGCGCGTACGAGGTGGTCTGGCCGCCGTTGTTAGTCGAGCGTCTTGGTGGCGACGGCCGCGGGGCGCTGCCGGTGATTGTGTACGTGTACTCGTAGTTGAGTTTGGCTGGTGTTGCGGTCGGCGAGGCCAGACCTTGCTGATGCGGCCCAGGGCGTCGTAGGCGGTCTGGGTGGCCTTGCTGTTGGTGTCGGTCTGCTTGACCACCTGCCCGCGCACCGGGTCGGGTCGGTGGTGGTCGTCTGGGCGCTCGACGCGTCAAGCGCCGTGGCCGGCGGGGTGGTCGAGGTCACCGTTGTGGAGCCCAGCCGGTGGCCGGACTGCCAGGCGGTGGTCGTGGTGCGGCCGTCCGTGCGAAGCGGTGCGCACCGGAAGGGCGTTGGTGCCGTCGACAGGCGACGTCGGCGGCGGTCAGGTCAGTGGCCGATCTTCGGGCGGCCGTAGCTGTCGAAAGGTGGTGCCGGTCTCCAGGTAGCGTGGCCTTGGTGCCGTCGTTGCTTTCTTGAGCGGCTGGCGGCGGCGGTGGCGTCGCCCTTGGTGGGAGGCGGTGTTGTAAGGCCCGGAGGCCGTCGTAGGCGGTGCGGACGTCGGAGATGACGTCCTTGGACCGGTCAGGAGTATCAGCGCAGGCGACCGCGACGGTCTCCACCCGCGACACCTTGTCGAGATGTTGTCAGTGGTGTTGGTCGCGTAGTCGGTGCAGGTACAGCGGTTGTCGGCGGCAGTGGAGGTGTCGCCGGCATCGTGCTCGGCGATGACACGGCCGTGGGCGTCGTGACTGTAGGAGGTGTACGTGGTGCGCCACTGGGCGCCGGCGCCGTTGTCAGGGAGTGAAACCGGTGTTGAGCGTGCCGGTGAACGCAGCTGTGAGGGTGCCCGAAGGTCTGGTCTGTGGCGGACTGGGGGCGCCACGGGTGGCTGACGGTCCGGCTCATGGCCTTGCCGCCAGGCGCGTCATAGGTGACGGTCTTGTACGGGAAGCCCGCTCTGGTCGTCGTAGTCGGTGATCGGGTCGCCCTCGTTCGTACCGAGGGTGATGCTCACCGATTTGGTGCCGCCGCTGGTGTCTTTGCGGTCACCGTTCATGCCGCGCAGGAAGTAGGAGTCGGTCTGGGACTTCATGGCGCTGGCGCCGCCCTGGCCGCCGGTCTGTACGCGTACGTGACCGTAGCCGCGCCATTGTGACCAGGTCTTTTCCTTGTCCTTGGTCAGTGGGTCGTCGTCCCAGCGCGCAGGCGGCTCCGTCCAGGTACTGGTAGGTGGTGACCTGGTCGGCGGCTCCGCCGGTGCGGTCCGTGGCCGTCACCGAGTCGGTGACGTATTTGTTGAACCACTGCAGTTCGGGGTCGGGTCGCTGTCGCCGCCGAGGTACTGAAGCAGCGGCTGGTGTTGGTCTCCGGTGTGGGCAGTGCGTCCCAGGAGCAGGCGGCAGCGGGTAGTTGACGTCGATCTGGCCGCCGGACTCGTCGGTGACGGTGGACAGCCGGTCCCTTGATGAAGGGGGCGTAGCCGTCGCCGGTCTTGTCGAGCCGGTTCTCGAGTTGGGTGTAGACGAAGCCGACCTTCGGCAGCGTGATCGCCGTGGTGGCGGAGCTGCCGGTGTGCTGGATGCTGTCGAGTTCGAGTTGGTAGTCGATGTCCGCCATGCCCCAGCGGTGATCGAGCTTCCAGGAGTCGACGTCGTGGTAGCTGCCGTCGGACTGCAACGTCTGGGTGCTGACATCGGTCAAGCGCTTGCGGGTCCAGAACGAGGGGGAGAACTGGCCACTGTCGCAGTCCGTGCCCGCCTTACAGTTCAGGTCCCACGGTGTGTCGTACCAGTAGAAAGCCTGGTCGTCGATGGTGTCTGCGGCACAGGTGACACCGGTCTGCGACAGGCAGCGCTCGGCGCTGGTGAAGTTCACCTTGGCCAGCGGCTTGTCGTAGAAAGGCGCGCAGGCCGTATTCCGATTCAGCTTGAGGTAACCGCCGCGGACGTAGGAGGTGTCGTCGGACGCGGTCAGGTTGCGGCCGTAGGAGTTGGTCTCCTTGCCGTAGTAGTACGTCATCAGGTTGCCGTGCGGGTCGACGACGGCATCGAGGTTTCCAGCGCCAGGTCTGCTGGCACCAGGAGTCCGCGAACGCGGAGGCGTGACACGCGCTCGCCGCTGTCGTCGCCGAAGACGGGGACGGTCCAGTTCGAGTTGGTCTCGTCCTTGCCGTCGGCCCAGCCGGAGGGCCGGTTGTAGCCGAAGTAGTACTTGGTGCCGTCGGGGGTGGTCAGCCGCCAGTACTCGCCGTCGTTGTCACCGTTGGCCAGCTCCCGTGTTACGCAGGCGCTTGATGACGGTGCCGTCGTCCTTCTTGAGCTTGAAGGTGTCGGTGCCGGCCGGTACGGAGTTCTCCGCCCTTGCCGTTGAAGGTGAGGAAGGCGTTGTCGGAGTCCCAGCACAGATCACCGGGCTTGTTGCCGTCGGCGTTCTTCACCCGTCGTCCGCACAGGATTTGTAGCGGCGTTCGATGAAGCCCGCCTTCCAGGTCGAATCCGTCTCCGACCCAGGATCCCTGGTTGTTGGTGTTGCCGGTGCGACCGTCGATGGTGCCGGAGGAGTAGTCGAGGCTCAGATCCGGGCCCAGGCCGCCGGGTACTTCCGGCGTGGCCATCGGATAGGACCAGGTGAAGTCACCGGTGTTGAGGTTGGTGGACCAGGTCGCCGACGGGGACAGCTGGGTCGCCCTGAAGTCGCCCTTGTCGCCGGCGGTGTCTGCCACCGCGGCCAGCACGGTGGGGTTGTCGCCGACAGAGCGACGGTGGTGGCCGTCAGTGTGCTGTCCGCGGTGTTGTTCGTCGAGGCGAGGGCCGTCTGAGTGCGGCATGCCTTCTTGTCCGGGGTGGTCACGGCGCAGGCGGGGAGGCTGACCAGGTGCATGCGGGAGGCGTAGGAGCCACCGTATGCGCCTGCGAAGTCTGTGTAGTTGACGCTGACGGCGATCGTGCCGGGCGCCGTGTTGTCGGTGTCCTTCGTCGCCTTCGGGGCGACGGTGAACAGCATGCCTGCCACACCGGCTTGCCGGCTGTCGTGCTGGTCGAAGACTTGCGTGCTGACCGCGTCTGGCGTCTGCTGCGCTGTCGAGGACTGGGACTTGGCGCCGGCCTTACGGGGGTGCCGCACCGATCTTGAGGGGCTGCCCGTCGGCGGCAGCCAGCTTTAGCTGGGTCTCCGGGCTTTGCGTCGGCGGTAGGGACGGTGACGGTGGCCGTGCCGGCCGTGGGCCACTTCTTGGGGGAGTGGTGGCCCGGCACACGGGACTCTTGGCCTTGGGGGCGCGGCTTTCTGGTCTCGATGGAGTGGGAGCCCTTGACGGGCTTCTCGGAGGCGGGAGCGCCCGGCAGGCTGCTGGCCGCGGGCGCTGCGACGGTCTCGCAGCAGACCGGCGATCAGCACGGTGGACAGGGTCGCTGCCGCCGGCCGCCAGAGCACCCGCGCGCGGACTGATCTTGGTATGGGCATGTGTCATCCAGGCCAGGGGTGCCGCCGCGGCGGCACCCAGGTGAACAGGGATAAGAAACCGGGTCCCGAGGGGCGGGTCATGCCCGCTCCCCTCGGGACCGAAGTCTATGCGCCGGAGGGCACGTCGGTGGGGATGTCGTAGAACGAGCCGGCGAGTTCGGCGATCTGACTGTCGTTCAGCGCGCCCTGGAAGGCCCACGTCGTCGATGACACCGGGGAAGTACTGTCCGAGAGGCGTCCGCTGTCTTGGCGCGGCCGACCTCGCAGGTGTGCCGGCCGCCTTGAAGGTGGGAACGTTGTCGGCCCAGGCGATCAGGTCTGGCAGGTGGTGTCGTCCGCGTCGCCGTTGCCGTCGGCGTCGGTGCAGGCGGTCTCCTGCAGTACGCCGTTGACGTAGAGGCGGGCTTCCCTGGCGAACCCGTCGTAGACCAGGGCCAGGTGGTTCCATTCCCGTGCGTCGGTAGAACTCGGTGTTCGCCACGCTGTCGGTGCTGGCGCCTGCGTCGTCGCCGGCGCGGATGTCGCACTGTAGCTGCCCATCCGTCGGCGTTGGTGGAGTCCGAGGTGAAGTGCAGGTCGAAGGCGCTGGTGTGGGTGCCGGCGGCGGGAGACCACGCTGGCGTTCTGGGTGGGGAGCGCGGGCCGCCTGGGCCCAGGCGGTGACGGTGAAGCTGGTGGAGGTGTCCAGCGGCTGGCTGGCTGCGGTGGCGTAGTCGTCCACGCCGTCCAGCTGCAGCCCGTTGACGTCGACCACCCCGTGGCCTGCTTGGCCTGGCCACCCAGCGTCATCGTGTTGGCGTTGTCCGAGGCATCCGGGCTGGTGGCCGGGCTCGCGTCGGTGACGGTCTCGAAGTTCCAGCGGGCCTTGACCAGCGGGCGCTGCCGGAACATCTGCGCCACTTCCTCCGCGGAGGCCGGGCGGTCCATCACCCGTACGTCGTCGATGGTGCCGGGAAAGTAGGCGCCCATGGCACCGCCGTAGTGGGACGCGCCGATGTACATCGACTGGTCCGCGTAGAAGGCATCCACCAGCGTCGTGGTGCCGGCCTTGGCGCCATTCACGTACAGGGTGAGGGTGTTGGCGGTGGTGTCGTGCACGCCCACCAGGTGCGCACTCGCCCTGGCAGTGGTGCCGTCGGGCGCATCGCCCGTACCGCGGGGTGGCGGCCCGCGCTGTCGCTGGAGTACTGGTTGAACGCCCACCGGTCGTAGGCGGCCGAGTAGTACAGCTCGAAGCCGGGAGCCGCTTGGCCGGCCCTGTGCGGTGATCACTGCGGCGCCGGACGGTTTCTTGTCCAGCTTCGCCCAGGCGGAGACGGTGAAGCTGCGCTCGGTGTTGATGTGCGGGCCGCTGGTCTGGCCGATCTTCGCGTAGCCGCTGGTGCCGTCGAACTTGGCGGCCTTGCCCGCGATGCCTTCCACCCCCGGTGGTGACCGTGCCGTTGTACTTGGCGGGCAGGACCCCGCCGTGCCCGGTCAGTTCGGTGGCATCTGCCGCCTCGTCGAGGTCGAAGATGGCGATGGCCGGGCGGCGGGTCGCCGACGCTCTGCCTGGCCTTGAGCTTGTCGACCTCGTCCTGGGCCAGCGGCTTGTCGAAGATCTGCAGATCGTCGATGGCGCCAGGGAAGAGGCGCTGGGGTGCCGGTGAAGTTCTTGCCGCCCACCAGCAGACCGCGGCGTGCTGTCCACGGCGCGTCGTAGGAGACGGACTCGGCCAGCTGGCCGTCCACGAACAGTTGCAGCAGATCGGTGGTGGTCGGTAGGAGCCGACCAGATGCGTCCAGGTGCCGGCCTTGACCTTGCTGGTGTCGCCCTGGTCGGCGCGGACCAGGCTGCCGGCGGCGTCGTCGGACTTGTACTGGTTGAACGACCAGCCGTATGTGGTGGAGTAGTACAGCTCCATTCCGAGCGCGTTGTTGCCCGGGATCAGGGCCACGTCCGCCGTGGCGGTGGGAATCTTGTCGAGGCTTCACCCATGCGGAGACAGCAGCAAACCCGCCGCCGGTGTTGACCAGAGAGATCGGTGGAGGCGTAACCGTCGGTGCCGTTGAACTGCACCGCCGTGCCATCGGCTCCTGCCGCGCCCGGTGTCGCCCCGCCGTGCAGGGCCAGTGTGCGCACGGGCGTGGAGCCCTTGGCCTCGCTCGCTCCTGCCGCCTCGTCCAGCTGCCAGGTCGCCCTCGCCGGCTGGCCTGCCTTCACCCGGAACTGGTAGGTGCGGATCTCACTGCCGTTGCCGGCCGCGTCGAAGGCCTGCGCCGTCACGAAGTTCACGCCCGCCTTGGACGGCAGGATCTGTGCGATCTCCGCAGCCCCGTCCGAAGTAGTGATCTTGTTCTTGGAGGACGGGTCAGTGTTGATGCCCGTACCGTAGGTGGTCACGTCGCGTGCTGGCCGAGTCGATCGTGAACGATCCGTACTGCCCCACCCCGTCGTACCACGGGTCATCCGGATCATCCAGTTGGACTCCGGATACTGGCTCGATGCCACGGTGGGTGCCTCAGGCACGGCCGTATCGTGAGATGAGTAAGCAGGCCTGCGGATCTCCGCGTATGACCACGGCGAGTACTGCTCTGCCGTCGTGGACGCGGGCATACCAGTTCACCGTCTTGTTGGTCGAGTCGTCGAGGGCAAGCTGATCGTGAAGTCGGATCGGATGACTTGGCGCTGGTCTTGGCCGGGCTCCACGAGCCGCCATCCCACTTCGCCTGGAACTGCACCCGCAAACGCTGTCGCCGTCCGGGTCCGTCACATTGTTTGCGGTGATCTTCCCTCAGCGTGCGCACCCGCGCAGGGTTCGGGAGGAGGGCTTGCAGGTCCCGCCATACTGCATGGTCAGCTGCGAGGACTTCAACTGCGCGGGCGGGCGGTTGTACTTCACCCGCAAGAACGCCTTGCTGGAGAACCGCTTCCCACGCATAGGGATCGCTCTCGCTGGCCGCCCGCGGGCCAGAACGTCATCGTGGAGTCATGCGCATTCGCGGCCGACTGCACGGCCGACTTCACGCTGAACTCGGCATCCTTGCGCGCTGCAGCCCGTGTACCCGTACGCGAAGGAGTCCGAGGCCAGCTGCTTGATCCAGTACCCGGATGCGTTCTGCGAGGTCCACGTCGTCGACGAGGAGATGTCCTTCGTCTGCCACAGCTCCACGGACTTCGCCGTGCAGGAAGCGGGACCAGGTGTTGTGCACCACGGGCTCGGCCGACAGGATCGTCTTGCCCGCGAACGTGGAAACCGGGATGCGGTAGAAGAGCCGCTTGGTGTCGTTGGGCTGACAGTAGGACCAGTTGCGGTAGCCCATGCCGGCGTCGGATTCGCCGTTGAACTTCCGCTGCGGGGACGACGCCCAGTACTTCGACGCCATCGTCCACGCCTCCGCCCGCGGCGAGGACCAGTGCGGGTCGATGAACACCGGGTAGGTGGTGTCCGCACCCGCTAGAGCACGTCGGTGTCCGGGGTCGGCACCAGCTCGTCGTCGAGGTGACCTCCACCCCCGACCGGTGCCAGCTGTCCTGATTCGGCCGCTCCCGGCTCCTGCGGCGCACTGCTGCTGCCCTCGTCGTCGGTGGCGCTCCGGGTCGCCACGGTCTAGCGTATCGCCCTTGCTCGAGTCCCACATCAGCGGCTGGGGCGCCTCAAAGACCGTGACCGCCCGCACCATGGTCGACCGCCTGCAGGCCGCCCTGACTGGTCTCCTTGACGTCCAGGCCCTCGGTGCCGAGCTTGAGACGCAGTTCGGCCAACTCCTCGCTCTGCGCGCCGCCTCCGCGGTCTTGACCACCAACAGCTGCGAGAAGCCGTCCTCCTGCGCCGTCATCCGCAGATCCACACCCGGCAGCACCGACGGACACGTGGCCACCGCACCGTCCAGCACCGGGAGTCGGCAGCGCCGCCGGCCAGGTCAGACTCGCCGCCCGGCCGGCTCGCTCCATCCGCACCAACGGCTGCGTGTCCCCACCGCCGGAGAACGCCAGTTTCACCGCCGTCGCCGCGGGATCCACCGTGCCGTCGTCCCGGCGCGCGAGCGTCGTATCGATGTGCTTTCCAGCTCTTGCCCGACCGGGTCCACACCGGGCGCAGATACTCCCGCGCCTCCAGGTTCCCGTCGGGTGTCGCAAAGAACCTCCCGCGACTCTCCCCGCTGCGAGACCACTTCCACCGGCTCGCCGGACTTCTTCGCCCGACGCATCGCCTCGCTCTCCGAGACCGCCTGAGCCGTATCAGCGTCGCCCGTCGGCTCACTGGCCGCAGCAGCAGCCGGTGCCGCGGACACCGTGGACAGCGCCGGCAGCACACCGGCGCCCAGCGCGACTGCGACAACCACCCCCACCAACGCTGCCGTCTGAGACGTCTCCCGCTCATCAAAACCCCGCCCTACCAGGGTACGTTCCTTTGTTATCGGCGTGAACTTAAGCCGCCTTTACGTGCACTGACCACCCATCAATTGGTCAGAAGCTCACACCAAGCACACAAGTAGGACACAGAGAATGTGGCCTGCGTTGCACTGCCGAAAAGGTTGTATGGCATATGCGTGACGCCCATCACATGCCCAGCCGACATCGCCACCCGCTCCGCGCACGTCACCGACCGGCCGACATCGCCAGCTAACGCGAGCCCCACATCCCCGACACTGCGGTTCCCTACGCTGCGGGACCCGGCGCTGCTCGCGCAGTTCATCCAGCCGCGCACCCTGGACTCGGAGAAGCGCCCACTGGCGGCGCGGCATCGCCGCGTGCCTGCAGTACCTCAAACAGGCTGTCGTCGAGGAGCTGACGGCGCCGTATCGGTACGTGACACCGGACGAGTGGGCGCCTGCCGGCTTCCCGCTGGGGGTGTGGCTGGCGGACCAGCGCAAGGCCTACAACGCGGAGGCGTTGGAGGCCGAGCGGGTGCGGCAGTTGGATGCGCTGGGCATGGTGTGGAACGCGCACGGCCATGCTTTCGACGAGGGCCTCGCCGTCGCCCGGGCCTGGGCAGAAGAGCACGGGCACCTGCTGGCACCGGTGAGTGCGGTGAGTGAGGGCGGGTTCCCGATCGGGGTGTGGCTGAAGAACCAGCGGCGCGGCCGCCGGAGGCAGGCCGTGGAGGCCGCTGCGGCGCACGAGCAGGGGCAGAGGGTGCCTCGGGCGGGGTGGGGGCTGTCGCAGAGCCGTCTGGACGCGCTGGACGCGATCGATTCCGGGTGGTGCCCGGCCTGGGACACCGCCTGGCAGCGCTGCTACCGCCTCGCCAAGAACCACCTCGACGCCGGCGGCATCCTCCCCCAGTGCGGGGCCGGGGTTTTGGTCGTCCAGGGCGAGGACCTGGGGGGCGTGGGTGCAGGCGCAGCGGCTGGGGTGGGACAAGCTCGGGCCCGCGCAGCAGTGGCTGCTCGAATCGGTCCTCGGCCTCGAGTGAGGCCAGCGAGGACGAGCGGCCGGTGCGACGCACCCAGGACGACAAGTGGATGCTGAACCTGGCGGCCGCACGCCGCTTCCACGCCCGCGAAGGACACCTGCAGGTGCCCCCGCAAGCACACCGAGCTGGTGCCGCTCACCGAGGCCGGCCGCGGCGCGCCGGAGCCGAACGCGGCGCAGACGGCGTGCCCGTCGCACTCGGCATGTGGCTCGCCAACACCCGCCGCCGCGCCGACAAACTCTCGGCACAGCGCAGGGACGACCTCGACCAGCTTGGCATGCGCTGGTGATGGTTGCTCAAGTTTTCGGCTGAGTCCTCGCCTTCGTCGGCATGAGCCGCAGCCCGCATCAGCTACCGCCGACTGGCTCCTCTCCTTACGACCTGAGCCGGTTCTGTTGAACGTCAAAGCAGATTAGCCCCATGGACGCCGCGTCACTGCCGCCGCGTGGGCGGACGCCTCTCGGCCATGCTCCAGCGCATGGGAGTAGATCAGCGGACCGATGGCTTCGCCGGTCAACGGCCCGGTTGACCAGGGCGAGGTGTCCTCCTCTCGTCCTCGGTGAGGTCACACCACCGCTCAAGCAGCGCAGCCACGTAGGTCGCTATGCGTTCGGATGGAGGCTCTTCCACTTCACTGTCGATGTAGCGGTCGTACAGGTCGTTGAAGACTCGGCCCGCGGTCTTGTCATCCGCGGGCCTCTCGCCTTCCCAGACAGCAAGGTCGTAGCTCATGCCGGGAGGCTCTCATGCCGCTCTGCAGCCATAAGAAACGACCTCAGATGGCACGAAGCTCGGAGCTGATTCCCATGCTGTCGAGGTCGCTTACGAGTCTCCAGTAGACGTCGCTCTCGTAGAAGCTCGCTGCATCACCGTTCCCCTCAGCGGGATCGATCTTGTCCATCTCGGGGACGTCGTAGGCGATCGTGTATCCGGCTTCCGTGTCGTTCCACTGGACCTGGACAACCATGTCTGCTGTGCCGATGTCGTAGTTGTCGTTGCCGTGGTTCTTGGCGATGTACTCGAACCGGTACGTGAACGGTGTAGCGGTCGTTCTTCTTGATCGACCGCAGGTAGTCCAGCTCGTTCTCGAAGCCATGGTTGTTCGACTCACCCACATGGAAGGAGCGTAGGGTCTGCCGCATGATCGGGTGACATCTGAACTGGCTTGCCCTGTAGGGGCGGGTGGGAAGGATGTCGCTGTGCCCAAGCCGTATCCGGAAGAGTTCCGCCAGGACGTCGTGCGAGTCGCGAGGAACCGCGGCCCGGGTGTGACCGTCGAGCAGGTGGCCGCCGACTTCGGAGTCCATGCGATGACGCTGTGGAAATGGATGCGCCGCGCCGACATCGACGAGGGACCAAGCCCGGAACGACCAGCCAGGAGAGCACGGAACTCCGCGAAGCACGCCGGCGGATCAAGCTGCTGGAACAGGAGAACGAGGGCCTGCGCCGGGCCGCTGCCTACCTGTCCCAGGCGAACCTGCCGGGAAAATGATCTAACCGCTCGTGAAAGAGCTGGCCGCAGGCGGGGTGCCCGTCACGGTCACGTGCCGGGTCCCTCAAGCTCGCCAGACAGCCCTACTACCGCTGGCTCGACAAGCCCGGTAACCAATGCCGAGTTCGAGCGGGCCACTCGCGCGAACGCACTGTTCGACGCCCACCGCGAGGACCCGGAGTTCGGCTACCGGTTCCCTGGCCGACGAAGCCCGCAGCATGGGGATCCGGCATGGCGGACCGGACCGCGTGGCGGATTTGCCGGGACAACCGCTGGTGGAGCGTCTTCGGCAAGAAGAGCGGGAGAACTAAGAAGGCCGGACCGCCGGTCCAGTGACGACCTGGTCCGCCGTGACTTCACCGCAGCCGGCCCCCAATCAGCTGTGGCTCACCGACATCACCGAACACCACACCGGTGAGGGAAGTTGTATCTCTGCGCGGTCAGGACGTCTTCAGCAAAGAAGGATCGTGGGCTACTCCATCGACGCACGGATGAAGTCCCGCCCGGCTGTCGCCGCCTCTGGTTTCAACGTGCCGCTGTGCGTGGCCCGCCGCGATCACGTCGCCGGGTGCAGCCTGCACAGCGATCGCGGATCGCAGTCCGGTCACGGGAATTGTCCAGGCACTCGACGGCCTGCATCAGATAACCGGTCGATAGGGTAGTCGGGGGCCGGCGGCGACACACGCGGCCATGGAGTCCTTCTTCAGCCTCCCAGAACAACGTTCTCGACCGGCGCCTGGGCCACCGTCAGGAACTGCGAACGCGATCTTGACCTGGATCGAGAAGACCTACCACCGACGCCGCAGAGACAAGCTGCCCTCGGCCGACTGACCCCGTCAATTCGAGACCGTCATGACACACACCGGCCTACCCAGCCACACGTGACCACACTCTGTCACCCAACCCCTGCAGCAACCCCCAGTGTGGTTGCGGCGTGCAGTCGACGCCCGCGGCACTGGTGCTGCTCGGCCTGAACATGCAGCGCCTCGCGGTCGCCTCGTCCGATGAGCGCGCCGAACGGGCGCAGGATCTGGGATGGGTGCCTCGCCAAGGCACGAAAAAAAGAGGCGGCGCGCGTACCGGTGGCGTGGTGGCCGCCGCGGGCTCCGATCTGTGCTGGCGCGCTGGCCGGCCTACGGGTCCGGCATCCACGATCTCGGGCTCCGGGCTGCTGCCGCCCTGCCGCTCACCGCCGCAGGCACGCGGATCGGTGTGCTGGTGGTGTACGACCACGAAAGCCTGCCCCGGCTAACAGACCTTTCCAGCGCGTTGGGTGCGGCCCTG
The DNA here is from genome assembly GCF_030766975.1 of Streptomyces sp. KL116D. NCBI lineage: Bacteria > Bacillati > Actinomycetota > Actinomycetes > Kitasatosporales > Streptomycetaceae > Streptomyces > Streptomyces sp. KL116D. The sequence goes on from NZ_JASERH010000101.1 coordinate 12,277, forward strand.
ACCGAGGACATCCTCCCTCGGCCCGGGACGGGGACCCCTGGCTGTACGGGGAAACCGACCTGCATAACGAGGTCCACCCAGGCCGCCGGCATCACTGCGAGAGAGCTGCGGCATCACGGACGCCCTGGCCCTCATCAAAGCCCGCTCCTACACGGAGAACACCACCACCAGCAACATCGCCCACCGAATCATCCACCACGGCCTGCGCCTGACCAGCGAGCCGGAGTAGGCCGCCCGCACCGCACGTTCCGTCGGATGCGAACCCACCACCTCATCAGAACATGGAGTCACTGGGCCGGGGCTGACGACTGGTTGCGTTCTCGCGAAAACGACTCCGGCAAAACGGTGGAACGCGATTTGTCGAATCGATCGCGGACTGCCAGGGCATCCATGGTTCGCGCACCTGCGGAACCTCAGACTTTCCGCCTTCCCACGAGCCTCGCCACCACTGCGACTCTGCCTCAGTCAGTACGCGGCCCTCGGTACTGCTGGCATGAGTCACACCACAGGACTGTGGCATTGCGGCCAGGGCGCTTCTGGTGTCGCCTTCCGGGCTGTGCCGCGGGTGATACCCAGCGCGGTGAGGCTCAGCAGGACGATGCCGGCCATGGTCAGGCCGATCACGGTGGCGACGGTGGCCAGCCAGTCGATTACTCGGCCTTCTCTGCGGGCGGGCGGCCTGGCCTGCTGGCCGCCGAGTAGCGGCGGATCCCCACGGCGCCCAGGGCGCACACCATCACAGCGGCTGCGACGGCAGTAGCCGCCAGTACCGGCTCTCAGCACGCGCACGGCGCGCATCACGTGGACACCGACCGTGCCGGGCGCCCTGCCCGCGGCCGCGGCGTACTCCGCCTGGGGCTGGTCCATCGCCTGGGTCGCCCATACTGCGGCCCGTTGCTGGAGGGGCAGCGCCCGTACCGCGCGGCGAACGGCAAGACGGCTGATGACAGCATCCGCACAGTCCGGCAACAACTGCTTCGTCGCGAAGGGACAGTGCGCTTGTTCCCGGCGGCGGTAGCGCTGTACGGAGTCCGCCACCCCTCTCTTGACGATCTTGTAGATGTAGGCGCGGGGGTTGCGGATATGACTGTCGGACCGGCAGACCTGCGACAAAGGCGTCCTGCACCAGGTCTCTCGGCATCGACATACGCCTCAGGAACACCGGCATCGCGCAACCACTGACGGACGCGGACCACGATCCTTTCCGCCTGCGCGGCAAACAGGTCACCCAACTCATCGCGGGACGCTGGCTTCGAATCAGGCACCTCGTGGCTTCCCTTCCTCCCGCGGCGAGCCTTGATCACCCTGGTGTCTGCGGCCGCACGGTTGCGGTAAGCGATGCTGTCGATCACCTTCGTCACACTCCGGCAGCACCATCCCCCACAACGACGAGCAGTACGGTGACCAGATCCATAGTCTTCCTCTTCAACGCCGGTGCCAGCAGCCCTTGGTGAGGAGCTGTCACCTACTGAAGAGGGGCGAGGAGGCTACGTCCTTACACCGCAGCCAAATCTTCTTCGCCGAGACTCCGAAGCAGGAGCACGGGGAGGACGAAGATCCAGTGGCCATGCAGGTGAGTCGAGAGCTCTGGCACAGGCCCTCCGAAGCCGACAACAAGCGTCTTTGGTAGACACCTGCAGAGCCACCCGGCCTCCCGCCGGACGGAACACAGTTCCACAAGATGGCTTTGGACGCGTGTTGAGCTCTGGTCCACGTCGCGTGCTCGCGTACGCAGTGCGAATGTCGATCTTCTCGAGATGAGAGGCGCCGACGCCATGCAGCTCACGGGGTGACGGAATGTCGGCGCGCGACCCAAGCTTCGATCAGCCCTGGCGGGCTCCTCCAGACCCCCTGCAGCACCACGCGGATCACAGCCGCTGTCCGTGCCGTCGTTGCCCTCGAACTCGACACCTGATCAAGATGGGATGGGGCTCCTTGCGCCGATAGCTGGCCGGAAGGGTGCTGGCCGCTCGCAGGATGCTCGTAGGCTTGAATGCCATGACGACGCGGAAGCGGGGGATCAGGTGCTCAATCCGTGGACCCGCACGACCAGGAGCGCACCGTACGCGGTCCCAGAAGACCTGCCGCACTTGCAGGCCCTCGCCAACACCCAAGTTCACCCCTCGCACGCGCCGTATCGGCTCAACCTGACACTCCCGCCGGAACCGTTCATCGGTCTGCACGACGCGCCGCTGGTCATGCTGCTGGCCAATCCTGGCGTGCGTGACACAGACCCGGCCGCTTACGCCCGGCCCGGTGTGACCGAGCGGACCCTGCAGCACATCGCGAAAGCCGGCGGGACGCCCAATCACTTTCTGACGCACCCCGACAAAGGACCATCCAGGACTCCGTTGGTGGTCCCGGACTCTAAATGGCCTGGCGAAGCAGGGGCACAGTCACGACGAACTAGCTCGGCAGATCGCTTGCGGTGCAGTTCCACGGCTACCATTCGCAATCGTGGCGGCCGATCCCGTACACACTGCCCTCTCAGTCCTTCGCCTTCCACCTGGTGCGCCGCGCCATGTCCCATGAGGCGCTGATCGTCCTAGGGCGCATCGCGGCCACATGGGAGATCGCCGTGCCGGAGCTGGCGTCGTATCCGAATGTGGTGACTCCAGAAACAACAGCGAAGCGTGCAGATCAGCCGGGGCAACTTCAGCCCTGAGAACTTCGAGCGGATCGAGCAAGCCCTCAAGAGTTGAGCACGCACGGCGTGAGGGCGGTCAGATGTTGGCACGCGCTTCGGCCAGCTTCACGTCCGCCGCCCGCATCTCCCCCGCATGCCTGCGGGTGCCTCTGATCCATCTCCGCGAAGCCGTACTGGCGACTTGGACAGAGCCGTGGTCGCCTTCAGATCCAGTTCGGCGTCGAATTCGTACGGCTTTTTGCGATCCGATCGGCGCCGGTCGCGGCGACGACTTCACATGCGCCATCGCCGCGATCTTCCCTTCGACCCCCGCCGAAGTAGATCCACAACCGGTCGCCGTCCCTCATCCGCTTTAGCGGCTTCCCCGAGCCACCACTCGGTCGGACCGGAGTCTTCGCGTGCCAGCCTCGCGACCCGCGCCGGGAGGGTGGAGGGGCCGTTATCGATCGTGTCGCGCTCCGGGTCCAGAGCAGGGCTACGCCAGTCCCGAGGACTGACGACCTGGTAGACGGCGCGTCCGCCTCGGTTCGGGATCTTTTCCAGCACCTCCTGCTCGGTCAGCGCCCGCAGCAGTGCGCGGGCCCGCTTGTCGTCGGTCTCCCAGCCGTAGCTGTTCATGGTGGCGACGACGCGGGCCGGGTCCCATCTCCGTCCTCGCCAGTCACCCGGTTCTCCAGCACCTCCACCTGGGTCAGCCGTGTCTGGATTGCGTGGCCTGCCGTGCCGTTCCAAAGGTCGTACAGCTTGGCCACGCCCATGCTCGCGGGCGACACCGAGGGCGCTTCGGTCCACGGTGCCGCTTTCGTCGACTGCCACGATGGCCTTCTCCCGCCAATCCTCCAGGGCCTCCAGCAGTCTGGTCACGGCTTCGATGTCCCCTCCACAGGTCGTGAGGCGCGGCCTGCTCCGACAACAGCACCTTGTCTTGCAGGGCGGCGCACACCACTTCGGGCGAGCTGGTCGGAGGAGATCACGACGGCCTCCTGGCTTCCGTCGTCACCGAGATTGAAGTCAACCCGCGTCGCCATAGCGACTCCTCTTCTCTGAATTAGAGAAGAGGTTACGTTCTGCCTCTGTCGGCACGCCACCGCTTTGACAGCACTGGGCAGTTGGGCATCCCAAGCAGTCAGGTCGCGGGCACGGCCCTGCGCGAGGCCATCGAACTCCTCCCGCCCGCGCCCCGCCCCTGACCGAGGCCATGAAGACCACCACAGCCAAGGCGTGCATCATCCGGGACAGCACACTGCTGCCGTCGACAAGATCTCGGCTTCCCCCGGACGACCTGAGGCCACTTGTGGCGAGGGAGGCCTTCGAAGCGTCGTTCCCATCGGACGGCGATGGCCAGGGTGCGGATCGACTTCGAGCTGTAGTTCTGGCCCACACCCACCTGCGGAAACAGGTATGGAGTGTGGCCCATGGACCGTATCGCTCGGGCACGTCGCGCCAGGCGGTCCCGGTGCGGAACTTCCACACGAACCACGTTCAGTACTCTGCGGTCGCCCAGCCGCTTCCGACCCCGCAACGGCAGAGGCAACAACGGTCGGACGAACTCCCATTCGGCGCCCGACAACTCGCGGCGATGTATCACGCCACCATGATCCACCAGGGCAAGATCATTTGAAGGCATCGTCTAGAAAGGGGGTTCCGCGGAGTACCCGTCCTCCCGCACGGGGACGGATGCGGTCTTCGCCCCGGCGGCACGTTGTTCGGCGACGGTGGGGTGAGCGATGACCGCCTCGGCCGCTCGCCCCGCGCTTGACCAGGACCTCGAACAGATCCTCACGTGCTTCGGCCGTGCCCGCGGCCCGCAGTTCCGCGCAGCTGCGTTCGAGGTGGCCAGCGGCGTGAGGAGGCGCGGCTCGGACGAGGGCGGGGGTCGGTCCACGGATCGGGGTGGGCTTCGACCACGGCGATCGCTTCCTCGGTGCGACCGAGACTGGCGAGGCGAAGGCCCGCCACGAGTGCTGGAACTCCTCGTGGTCGTGGTGGGGCACGGTGAGGGGATGGTCCAGAAGGTAAACGGCTCCTCGGGACGGTCGAAAGCAGGTACACGAGGTGGGGCTAGGAGGTTGGAGCAGTCGTACCAGCTGAAGCCGGGTTCGGCCACGGTGATCGCGTCGTCCAGCCGGCCGTCCTGCAGCAGGCTCGAGGGAGAGCCAGGCCCGGTACCCGACCCAGTCGTCAGCGGCGATGGCGTCACGCATCACCGTCTCGGCCTCTGCAGTCCGGCCGCGGTCGCGGAGGGCATCGGCGAAGACGTCCAGGACGGTGTGTGCGTGCTCTCCGGATGCCAGCTTGCGCAGGTCGTCGAGCTGACCGTGGCGTGACAACAGTTCGGCGTAGGCGGTAGGGGTGTTCTGGGTGCCATAGCGTTTTACAGCTATGTCCGCACCGAGGACTCGGATTGCCTCGTCGACGCGATCCATGCGTTCCAGCATCCGAGCCTGGAGTACCAGCGCCTCCTCATCGATGAGACCCCCACGGTTTGTCTCTGAGAGCCTGCCGTGCCGCATCGGCGCACGAGGCGATCAGCTTCAGCACCCGCTCGTCGCGGCCTTGCCTCTTCGGTGATGTCCACCAGCACCGACTGGATCCACCAGCCCTCGAGGTGCGGCACGAGCAGATCAATTGCCTCATCGACACGCCCGGCTTTGACGAGCAGCTCGGCCAAGTCCCGGCACATCGTACTGCGAAGTACGGCCCTCCTCGTCCGACGGACCAGATCCAGGGCCCCGTCGGTCCAGCCCGCCCGCAGCAGAACCTCCGCCTTCACTCAACAGCGCCGGCCGCCAGCCGGCCGCGACGAATGGCTCCATCAGCTCCAGCGCCTGCACAAACTCGCCCGACCGGCAAAGCTCCTGCGCCGCGCGCTTTTGCGCAGAACCACTCACCGCGCTCTTCCGCAGCCTGGATCACCAGGTCCAGAGTGACCGTGCCCAGTAGGAGATCCACCTTCCGGGGGAGCAAGCCCACCGTGGGTTGCCGGCCTGCCATGAAAGATCATCTGTGTTCACGGCTGGAAGCGTAGAAGAGTCACTGACAGTCGGTCGGCCGCACGAATCGGCTTCGGCGAAGCAGCAGCCTCCGCCTTCCCGCCCTCGGGCCAACGGGCCCTCGCGATCTTGTCGTCTCCTCTTGCGTTCCGGCCCGGACGCCGCCTAGACGATCGATCTCGGGTCTTGGCCGGGAACGAATGCATAGTCACCGATCCCCCATCAGCAGTGAGAAGCAGTACCGCTCGCTGATCACTTGGACGGTTCATCAGTGCCTGTCCCTTTCCGCTTGCCTGCCCATGAGCGGGAATCCCACCCCGTCGGCGAGAACGTGCTCAGTCATGGCTGAGAAGATCTGTGCTCGCAGCAACCAGCTCTTCCCCAGCCGACCCTTTGGTATATTTGCTGCATCCCGTACGACCCTGCGTTCGTGACGCCGTCTGTGGTCCCCGCGACGATACGAACAGCCCGTAGCGCGAGCGGTCCGGACAGGGCGCGCAGCATCGCGAGTTCACCACGCAACCACGGCCAGCCCGCACTGCCGGTGTCCGGCAGCGGGGTGTCCTCCGGCTTGCGCACGGCGGCGCGCAGCGGGGCCGTGGCCCGCGCCCCTGCGCAGCTCTGGCGGGGGACGTCCACGATGCGGGCCAGCTGGGTGCGGGTGCCGGTGGCGAGCAGGTTCTCGCGAACCCCGTCGGCGAACTCGGGGTCGCTCCCCGTCCCGATGGTCCCGTGCCGTCTCCCGAGGCGGGATGCTGCTGAGGTCGGGCGTCGGAACCGTGCCGCCGTCGGGTTCGGGGAGCAGAGGCAGCGGGTCCGCGATGTCTGCGGCGGACGGCAGCCCAAGGCCGTGTTGGCCGCGCCGAACTGCGCGCGGAACGGGTACAGCGACGAACGGTGGCGCAGGTACGGCGGTTAGAGGTGGACGAGTGCCGTGGGGCCGCGCCCGGGGCCAGTGTGTTGAGTAGCTTGTCGGCGTCTGGCTGGACACCACCCGTGGTGGCCCGCCGCAGCGCTTTCAGTAGTTGGTCCACCGAGTGCGTTCCGCCGTCCTGCACCCGTCGTTCGAAGTCGTCCACCAGGTCCCCGACGACGTCCTCGCTGCCGCTCAGATGGCTCGCCGCGATCGACAGCAGCCGCTCGCGCAAGAGCAGCCGCAGCTCCAGCGGCAGGAACCGGCGGCGGAACACGAGCGGAAACTCGCACTCAGCGTTCCTGGTGATCACCACGACAGGGAACTCCCGGCACCCACGAGACCGCGATCGACTCTCGTGCGGGCGCCCGGGTCGTCGGTGAAGACGCAGATCGCATCCTCGGAGCTGCGCTTCAGCTCCGGAATGTCGTAGGGAGCCGTCCTCCAGAACGTGCAGCACGTCGTTCGGCAGACCGAGGTCGCTCTTGTCCAGCTTCGTCGATGAGCAGCACGCGCACCTGCTCGTACGGAAGCAGCGCGGTGCCGAGCGGGGCCCCAGGGGGACGAAGTCGCCCATCCGCAGGGGCCTGTTCACCGGCGCCCAATTCGGCGCCCGCACGCCACGCCACGATCGCCTGGGCACGGTCTATGGCGTCGTAGGCGTACAGCTCCTTTCCTTCAGCGCGGTGCGCGAGACGATCCCCACGGCGGTGACCGGGCCGAGGCCCAGCTCGCGGGCGATCAGGTACGCGAGCTGGACCTTGCCGAACCCCAGGCAGACCGGTGACCAACAGGGGTCGGCGCAGCAGCGCCGCGTTCACGATGGCGATGTCTTCCTGACGCGGACAGAGCAGGACCTGGTCCTCGCCGAGCCGCCGCCGGGCGGCCCGCGAGGCCTCGCAGTCGGGCAGGGTCGGACCCGCACCCACCGGGACACTGCCGCCGCCGTGGAACACACGCCGCACTGTGCCGTACTGATCGTCTCATGCTGGCATCTCCTCACAGTCGATGAGGCGGTTCGGGTCGTCCCACAGGAACGCGACATCTCTGACCACCAGAAGCCGTCCCTCTTCTTCCGTGTCCGCCTGGACCCGCAATTGGTTTACTTTGAAAGGGAGTTGACCCGGGCCATGCCCGGGAAGGAGCTGGGCAGCTCGAAGGCCCTATGGCGTGTGTCGGGCCGCCGGTCCCAGACGACGAGCGCGACCCCTTCCGTGAGGGCCGCAACCAGTGCTTCCCGGCCGGTGCCCGCGCTCGGCCGATGCTGCGGGATGACTGCAGGTCAAGCAGCGGCTAGAGAGCGTCCGTCGCGACACTCAGATGCGCCACATCATGGTTGAGCAGGTCGTAGGGGCAGGACGAACTCGACGTGGACGGGCTGTCCTGTGGCCACCTGCGACGGACGTGGGTGGTGCGAGCAGACAGCAACGCGCCGACCAAGCAGCCGCTCACCGCCTCCGCTGATCCTCGACGGGCTGATGGACGACCGCCCAACTCACTGGCGTCTTGGGATCGAGCGGACGCGCTCCCGTCGTCCGAACGACAGAGGGAGTTGGAGGAGTTCACCGTCAGGGCCGCTGGTCCCCCTGCGCGGACCTGAACTGCGTTATGGCGTGCCGACTTTCGTCACGTGTAGAGTGACCTGGCCGCGCGTGCCAGCGGGTCCGCACTACTCTGCCCACTACGAAGATCACGAACTGTCTGGATCTTCAGAACGGGTCGGCATCCCACCCATCCGCTCCCGCCGAGGACCTCGTCGGCGTCGACCGGCCAAGCTCCAGGGGGTGGCTTTTTCCCGTGCAGGTCCCTGTGGTGCCGGTTGGCTCAAGCCGTATCCCCGTGCGGGGCGAACGAACGTTTCCGCTGTTTCCTCCCCTCTCCCGCACGGGAGGGGCCCCACCGTTCCCGCTGGGCTCCGAAAGGCTCCTCCTCGTGGTACTCGTGATCGTCGTCGCACTCCTGGCCCTGCTCGCAGGCCTCGCCGCCAACCGCTGGCTGCGGCCACGCCTGGTCAACGCCGCCGACGACGAGGGCATGGCCGTCAAAGACCTCGTCGGCCCGCTGCTGACCATGACCGTCCTGCTGCTGTCCTTCGTCCTGGTCACCGCCAACGGCTCCTACGGCAAGGCCGAAGTCGCCGCCCGCGGTGAGGCCCGAGCCTTGGACCAGCTCGTCGAGACAGCCGAGTACGCACCCGCCACCCAGCGCGCCGGCATCCAAGCCGGCGCCGTCTGCTACGCCCGCGCCGTCCGTGTCCAGGAATGGCCGGCCATGAGCGACGGCAACGGCTCGGCCGCACCCAACGTGTGGTCGACCGGCTTCCGTCAGACCTTCGAGACGCTGGCCGGCAAACCGGTGTTCGGTATGCTCGTCGCCGCCGACAACAAACGCTCCGACGAACGCGAGGAACGCCTGACCCAGGCCACCTCCAGCATCCCCGCCACCATCTTCTGGTTCCTGCTCGCCACGCTGGTCATCACCGTCACCGCCCTCGGCGTGTGCCTGCCCCTGCAGGAACAACCGCGGCCAGATCACTACTCTCGTCGTGATCACCGCCCTGCTGACCACAGCCCTCATCATCATCCGTGACGTCGACCGGCCCTTCGGCGGCATCATCGACATCTCCCCACCGCCATCGCCGAGACCGAGCGCCAGGCCCACCGCGACTTCACCGCCCACAACCCCACCGCCACGCTCCCCTGCGACACCGACGGAAACCGCACCGCCGCCTGAGAAGCTCCTGCACGAGGCCGCCTGAACGCCTTCATGCAGTTGCGCTGCGCGTCAGGTCAGCCCGGGTCGACGTGCGTGCGTCATGTGCCATACGTCTGAGGAATACACCGTGCAGACCGGAAGCGCGAAGAGGGTGCCCGCCGTGTTCGGCGGGCACCCTCTTCGCGCTGTGATGCGGTGTCAGCCGCGCACGATGTTCTCAGCCTGCGGGCCCTTCTGGCCCTGCGTGACGTCGAAGGTGACCTTCTCGCCCTCAACGAGCTCTGCGGTAACCATTGCCGGAGATGTTGGAGTAGTGGGCGAAGACGTCGGGTCCGCCACCGTCCTGCTCGATGAAGCCGAAACCCTTTTCGCTGTTGAACCACTTCACGGTACCGCTGGCCATACTGCAATCCTTCACATCACCCGAGGTCCTCAGCAAAAGGCCCGGAGTCCACACGCACCCCGTTCGAGGTGCTTCGAAGCCCATCTTGCCCCACAAGCCCCAGTTCAGCCGCGGTTGGACGCGAAGTTGTCGACACGAGCATCCGGGCTGACGTTGATGTCACCCGCGCCCCACAGAAGAACGGGACGGCTGCACTCAGGCTCCGCCAGCAGTGGACCTGCAGCATGCGAGGTGACTGTCCAGGCTCGTGCACTCCCTCTCACACGATGCGTGCAGGGCCTACTTACCCTTGGCCGCGTCCTTCAGCCGCGTCCGGTCGATCAGCGCCGGCTGGACGGTGGTGAGCGGTGACTCAAGGACGGTGCGCAGTCGGCCAAGGTCGCGGCGCGGATCGGCGAGGCGGCCGGGCACGAGGGGGTGAACGGGCGGCAGCGCTGTCGGGAGAGACCGAGGAGGTCGCCGCGTCGTGCACGCTCACGAAGAACCTGCCTGGAAAAGTGCATCTCAGGCACTTCTGGGCGCCCGTGAGGTCCTGGTCGACGTCTGCCCGTTGTGGGGCGGCCCCACCACGCAGATCGTGTTCACCCTGCAAGGCGTCAGTCCGGCGGCGTTCCCCTGTTCTCGACTGCCCAACGGCGCCCGTCCGGTGAACCTGGGGGCCGTCCGCCCCTGAGCCTGTGCCCACTCGGCGCCCGGCGGGCACGTGACACAGGCTCAGGTCCGGTCAGCACCGGTTTGCGGATGATGGCTTCTCAGGAGTCCTGGTCCTCGGGCACGGGCTCGGGCTCGGGCATGGGCTCCTCAACGTGCCAGGTGACCATGACCTGGCCGTTGCCGCCCGCCGTGCCGGTCTGCGCATCGGCCTTGGGGCTGACCATTCGTCTCCGTCACGGCCCTCCTGCCGCCGTCGCCCCCCGGTGGCGCCCTTGCCGCCGTCGCCCCCGGCGGCGACACCGGGAAGCGGGGCTCTTCCATGCGGACCGGCCGCCACCGCCGTCGCCCCCGTGCCCGCCAGGCCGGCCCATCGATACGTTCCCGCCTGACCGAGAGCGCCGGCGGCTCCGGGCCTGCCGGTCTCGTTCCGGTTCAGCTCCCGCTGTACGGACTTGACCTTGCTGCCCGCGAGTCCGCACCCCGCGGGGCCCGTCTCGGTGCCGGCCTGGCCGCCGTTGCCGCCGTTGCCCCCGCTGCCGCCGCCGGCGAAGAAACCAGGGCTGCCACCGGCACCGCCATCGCCGCCGTTGCCACCGTCAGCGCCACCCGCGGCCACGGCCAGGCTCATGGACTGCGGCTTGGTGTCCATGTTCGGGGGACGCAGCAGGCTGGTCCGGCCCTCCAACGTCGATGCGGCGGCCGAGCCGACCACGACCTCGTACGTCTGGCCCGCCTGGAGGCCGCTCAGCCGGCATTCGACGTAGGTCCCGGCGGTCCCGGCGGCTCCGCCACCACCGCCGGCCCCGCCGCCCCCGCCGCCGTTCGTGCTGCCGTCACCACCGGCTCCGCCGCGGCCACCGCTGCCGCCGTGGCCTCCGGCGCCCCCACATCGTGACGGTCGCCTCGGTGACATCCTTGGGCACCGTGATCGTGTACTTGCCGGGCTGGGCGGCGGTGAACACGTCGCCGTCGGCGTGGGCGGCAGGAGCCACCACGGCCGTGCCGATCGCGCTTGCGGCCAGTACGGTCACCGCTGCTGCAGCCCGGGCCAGCCGATACGACGTCGGACTCAAGCCCGGTCGGGTGTCGGCCGAGGCGGGAGTAGCACAGGGACAGTTTCGCGAGGCTCAAGGAACAACTCTTCCGTTCAAGGGCAGGGCAGGTGTGACAGCCCGGCCGTCAGCATTCCGCATACTCAACGATCATGTGCGAGGCCCGAAACGGCCTGGTCACACAGCCCTCTGATCAAATCGATCATGGTGGGTGTTGTCTGTGGGGACACTGCCTCATCTCCTTACGGAGAGGCGTTGATCCGCGCCATGCGTCTCCACCCGGAACCCGCCGGCACGTGACCAAGGTTCGATGACACAGGACAGCCCCGCCGGTGGCCGTCACTGCGCCCCGCCGTGGTCGGGTTCGCGGTCAAGCCGCTCACCCTGGACAAGAAGACCGGGTTCAGTGCGCGTCCCGGCCGCGACGGTACGCATCGAATTGCTGTGGGGGGGGCGCCTGCTGGCCATCCTCGTGTACCAGGTGCGGCCTCCCGGCCCCATCGCGGCTCGCGCAGCGGTCCATCCTGATGCGGGCCCGATCGGCCGCCACGGCGAAGACGTCCTCAAGGAGGCGCAGCCGCTCGGCCGGGGAGGTCGAGGCCCGCACCGCGCGCCGAACTCTCCCCCGCCGAACTCGACCGCAAGGAAGAGCTGTTGGCGATCGTCCTGAGCGACACTGACCGGCCCAGCCGCGCCGTCGCCACCGGATTTCGCCGCCCGCTCGTACGACGCCTGGCATACACGACCGCTGCCGGGCTCGCCGCGGGAGCCGCCCTCCTTACGGTGACCCTGTCGGCTGAACCACCCGAGCCGGGCGGATCCGGACCCCTGTCGTCGGCCGAAGTGGCCACGTGGACCAGCACCTCCCACCGACCGAAGCAAAGAAGTGCCGCCTTCGGCAACTGCTTCAGCAAGGCGATGGACGTCAACAAAGGAAAGGGGCGACCAGGTGCGATCTTCAACTGGGGCCGACGCTGAACCACTGTTTCCATGATCGTCACGTCCAACTACCGCTCCGCGTACTGCCTGGCCGGCACGGAAGGCCCAGGCGTGGCGGTACCCATCACCTCGGATGCAGAGGGCGGGGTGTCCGCGAACGACGTCACGCTGGACGCACAGGGCGCCCTCGGCAAGGCTCCGCTCGATTCCGCTACGTGGTCGGCTTGGCGGGCGAGGACGTGAAGGCGATCACCGTGCGCGACCAGGGACGCACCGTCCACGCCACAGTGGAGCAAATGACGAGGTCGTCGCTGCCCTGGGGCAGGTGGACTGCCTGGTGGCCAGACAGCGAGGCGCACGACCACATGACTGGCACCCTCACCCTCACGTTGAAGAACGGCACGAAGCGGACCATCAACGCAGAATCGCTAACCAAGTAATGAGAAAAGGACGGCAGCGGAGCCCCACGCTCTGCGCGCGGCTGTCGACCACCGACCCATGCATCAGCCAGCCCGTGCACAATCCGGGAGCAGCCGGAGCAGGCGCGCCGCCGACGTCGGCGCGCGCTCCCTGGGGCTGGCCGTAATCCGCACGGCGAACCCCGGCAGGCGGGACGCATCGCCGCCGTCCGCGCCCCTTTCCGCCCACGGCCGGCAGCGACGCCGCCCCGACCGCCCGCCGGCCGTCCCTGGCTCTGCGATGAGAAGCCCAGCTCGCCACGGAAGCCACCACCGGACGCGACGGAAGCGGGCGGATCGGGAGCGCTCGTCACGAGCGCTGATCGTGCGCAGCACGGTCACCCCGGGCTGGGAGTGCCGGCCCCTCCCAGCCCGCGGCTGTCTGGCTCGGCTCGCCGCCACGGCTGGACAGGACAGCGCTTTCTCCCTCAGCGCTCCCGACGTCCCGGGCCGTCAGTTCCGGGCAGTGCCGACCAGTCACCCCGGCCGCGGGGATACGATCGCGCCCAGTCGGTGGCACCGGACGGGTGAGGGCTGGTCGCGCGAAGCGGTGCCGGCTCAACGCGGTGCAAGACGAGAGATCCGATACCCCTCATGGGCGAAGTGGTGGGCGCTGGGCTCGCCGCTATGAGGCCGTGTAGCCGCCTTCGGCTGCGTCTTGTGCTTGCCGCAGCATGAGTTGACGGTCCAGTTCGGCACGGATCGGCTCGGCGAGAACCCCCGACCATGCGCACGCGACCAGTTGTTCGGCAACCGAGTGGGAGCTTGATGTTGGTGCGCATCGACACTTCGCGCAGGACATCCCAGGCCTCAGCCGGCTGCCTTCCCCCACGGCGCTGATCACTCCTATGGCCTGGTCGACGTGGGCACGGGACTGCATCGCGGTCTGGAGGTGCGCAACCTCGGTCTCCCAGATCGGCAATCCGGAGCGGTCTCCCCAGCAGGAACATCGTCGGGCGTCGGCACGGCACTCCTCCAGGACGCGGTCGGTCTCTTACACACAGTCACCTGCCCCGCCATACTCACGCAACACGTCCGCCGACACGGCAGGCAGAGCCTCCCGGGCGCGGAAGCAGCACCTTGAGCTGGCTACCCGCTCTACTGGCGCCGATCCGATGCGGGCGTACCCGCAGACTCCATGCTCTGGCGCATCAGATAGCGCGGCCTTGACCCGCAAGGCGTGGACGTCGATCGGTTTGTGGATGATGTCGGCAACCCCCGCCTCAAGGCCTCGCCGGTCAGCTCATCGTCCAGAGCGCACCCCCGTGACCAGGATGATGGGAATGTGGCGGGTCTGATCCAGACGAACCCAGATAGCGGGCCACTTCCAGCCCTGCTGAGCAGGGGGCATGCGCACGTCCATGACGATCAGCCCGACACCGCCCTTCAACGCAGCTTTCAGCGCACGGGCGCCCCGGTAGCGCGTTCCACCGGATAGCCGAGGGGTATCAGGGGCAGCCTGCAGGGCGAGCAGGGTGTCTTCGTGGTCGTCGACCAGCAAGATCCGCAACCTGTCCGCCATGGTCGCCCCTCTCGACGCCGATGCATCCTCCTGCCAGGAGTCTGAGCCCTCAGATCGTCCTTCTTGCACCAGCTTTGCGGAGCAACAGCCCGGATTGGGACCGAGTTGATCTCTTGCCGTGTGAATGTTTCACACGGGGAGTTCTGGGAGTAGCTTTCGGGTGTGGGCGTGGACCGACCCTGGGGTGACGATGCCGAGATAGCGCGGCAGCGTGCTGCCGAGCGCGTGCCCGTGCGGCGGCTGCGGCCGCGGCGGGCCGAGCAGCACGATCGCCCTGGCACAGCACAGCGAACCTGCGACGCTCCGGCATCTGGCCGCGCGCCACCGCGCGACGGCCGCTCGCCACCTGGCGGCTGCCGAGATGCAGGAGGCGCTACGCCCGTCGGCTGGCCGCCTGGTCGCACAGCACACAGGAAGCCCGTCCCCTCTTCGCGAGCAGTGTCGTTGCGGCGTGCGGGGTCGACGCCGGGGCGCTGGTGCTGCTCGACCCGAACATGCAGCGCCTCGCGGTCGCCTTCGTCCGATGAGCGTGCCGAACGGGCACAGGATCTGGGGCTGGGTGCTCGGCCAAGGCGCGAAAAAAAGAGGCGGCGCGTAGCGGGGAACTGGTGGCCGCCGCGGGCTCCGATCTGCTGGCGCGCTGGCCGGCCTACGGGTGCGGCATCCACGATCTCGGGCTGCGGGCTGTTGCCGCCGTGCCGCTCACCGCCGCAGGCACGCGCTCAGTGTGCTGGTGGTGTACGACCACGAGCAGCCTGCCCCAGCCAGGCAGACCTCCAGCGCATCGGTGCGGCCCTGACCGAGGGACATCCTCCTCGGCCCGGACGGCGACCCCTGGCTGTACGGGAAACCGACCTGCACGACGAGGTCCACCAGGCCACCGGCATCACCGCGAGAGAGAAGGCTGCGGCATCACGGACGCCCTGGCCCTCATCAAAGCCCGCTCCTACACCGACGACACCACCACCAGCGACATCGCCCACCGGATCATCCACCACGGCCTACACCTGACCAACGAACCGGGTAGTCCACGGCTCCTACGGGCCGCGGCTTGTCGAGAAAATCGAACACCTGATCTGCGGTGCATGCGCAACCTGCCGATTCCGGATGATCTCGTACACGCACAGATGGAATGGACGCGCGTACGAGGCGCTCGCGCACGAGCGCGGCCCGCATGCCGCTTCTGCGGCGGCGCCTGGTGCTGCTCTCCGTCCGTCTGACCGCGCATCCCTACTGGGAGGCCGGACTCCGCCGGCGCCCGTATGCAGATGCGGCGGCAGCCCGCGAGGAACCGCGATCATGCCTGACCTGACCGAGCGGCAGCACGCCATCCCTCGACTTCGTACGGGCGTGGATCACGAGCACCGTGAACCGCCCACGCTCACCCGGATCGGCACAGCGGTCGGACTGCGGTCACGGTCGGCGGTCCACTACCAGCTACGCCAGCTGGAGACGCTGGCCCTGGTCCGCATCGTGAACGGGAGGCCGAGCCGATCGGGTGGGACCCCCTCGCCGCTCTGCGCAGCCAGCGCCGGGCGCCGATCCCGCCCGGCGGGCGCGGTGCGTACGGAGACCGGCGTGGTCCCCGTACGTCGTGACCTGGGTCGGCCCTCCGCGCCACGGGGGTGAGCGCACGGGCCGAGACCGCACTCTATGATCTACTCCGCTCAGCAGGAGTGAGGTTGCTGCACGATGGCCCCCGACCAGAGTCCATCGGCTCAGGCGGAGGCGCGCGCCATCGGGCCCGACACCTGACGCGGCTCGCTACCCGACCAGCAAGGCCGGTGCCAGAGGTCAAGGACGGCGCGGAGCGCTGGTCGACGCGTGCCATCACGGCGGGGCAGCCTCGCCGCGCCGGGTGGGAGCCCCTTGGAAGCGGGTCGCGGTGGCGAGCTGCTGACTCAATCAGTACGACATCGAAGAGTAGCTGCGCCCTACGGAGCGCCCTCGACGTCGGGCGGTGCCGCTGCCTCGCCAGAGGGCCGACCGGGCCCGTCTCGGGTTCATCTGCGGTTCGTGAGCGAGATCAGGCTGAGGGCGCGGGCTGGGCCCGCGGAGTTCTTCGTTGATGCGCTGGGCTTCCTCGAGCTGGTCTTCGAGGATGATGATGCGGCAGGCGGCCTCGATGGGGGTGCCGTTGTCGCGACGAGTTCGCGAGCGCGGCCCGCGATGCGCAGCTGGTAGCAGGAGTAGCGGCGGTGGCCGCCTTCGGAGCGCAGCGGGTGATCAGGCGGTGCTCGCCCAGAGTGCGGAGGAAGGCGGGAGTGGTGCCGAGCATCTCGGCGGCCCGGCCCATGGTGTAGGCGGGATAGTTGTCATCGTCGAACTTGTCGACAGGGCGGGTACTGCAGAGGGGGCATAGACCTCTTCTTTCGGGGGACCGCATCGAGGGCCCGGGTGCCGTACCAGCACCCGGGCCGAGCTTTCAACACCATCTACCGGTTTACTGCGCCGGCGCTTCTTGTTCCGCTGGGCCCGCCTGGGAGGCGGGACTGCGGGATCGCGTTGCGTGACCGGGGACCCACCTTCCAATCCAGGGGCCTGCGGTACCCGGGCGGTGTTCTTCCTCG